>NZ_JAAGOG010000081.1:0-31974 GCF_010747425.1 Nostoc sp. UIC 10630 | reverse complement strand
TCCCCCCTTTTTAAGGGGGGTTAGGGGGGATCGAAACACTGTTAGACAACTTTATAAGACTTGTGTGTACACCGTAGTTTTTAAAGGGGGGGATCTTAAAAGCCCCCTTTAAAAAGGGGGTTGGGGGATCTCTTGTGCGTAAGTCCTACTATATTGCGTAAGTCCTACTATATTTAGAAGAGTTTTTGCTTGCTGAAGTCGCTACGCTAAAAGCTTTCATTAGCAAAATTAAAGTCGTTGTTAATACAACTTAAGCTGTTGTTATAAACGCTCAAGCTGTAGTTACTACAACTCCAGTTCTTATAAGTAAAATTGAAGCTGTTGTTAATACAACTTAAGCTGTTGTTATGAATGCTCAAGCCGTAGTTACTACAACTCCAGTTGTGATAAGTAAAATTGAAGCTGTTGTTAATACAACTTAAGCTGTTGTTATAAATGCTCAAACTGTAACTATAAACGTTGAAGTTGTTGTAACAAACCCTCAAGCTGTTGTTATGACACTAAGTCTTATCGTTAGGAATGCACAAGCTGTGGTTTTTTCTCTTCACCCACATATATATCATGTTCTCTATGAATGAAAACCTCAGACAATGCCTGATAAGCTTCAGTCCAAGCAGCCATCACTTCTTCTGTAGCTACTTCCTCTAAAACATCTTTCATAGCTTGCAGTAAACTTTCTCCGACAATAGGATATTGCTCTGGTGTAACATGAGTCTGCACATGACGATGGGCAATCTTTTCTACCATCGACTTTAAAGCAGGTAAATTATCAATTTGGTTAGCATAGCTATAGACTGCTGTTGCTAATCTCGCAGGCTGAGAACCATCTGCTTGAGCCGCCATACTAAATTGTTCTTTGACCTCTGGATGGTTTTGAAACATAATTTCATACATCCGAGTTGTAATTTGCTGACCGTTCTTTTTCAAAACAGGTGCAGTAGATTTGACGATATCTATTGTTTGTTGGCTAACCATAGTTTTTGGAACCACTTAGAATCTTGATTGACTTCACTTTAGTGATTATTTCTATTGGTTACTATGAGCTAGCTCAGTTAACGAGTAATATCATTTAAAAAACTGCAACAAAGATGAAAATGTAAGAATGCAGGTATGTACATCGATAATTTATCAACCAAAATTTGACATGCATACCATTGAGAAAAAGTCAACTCAAAAGAACTGGGCAGGTGCGATCGCAGAACCAGCAAAAGAATTTCCTTCTACCCAACTGCCAATTATCTCTGGCAAAATTCCAGATGGCTTGCGTGGCACACTTTACCGCAATGGCCCCGCACGACTAGAACGCGGTGGTCTTGGCATGGGACACTGGTTTGATGGAGATGGAGCAATTCTGGCTGTAAATTTTACTGATGCAGTTGCAACGGGGGTTTATCGCTACGTGCAAACCTCTGGCTATCAAGAAGAAGCCACAGCAGGTAAACTACTCTATGGCAATTATGGCATGACTGCACCAGGGCCAATTTGGAATCAATGGCAAAAGCCCATCAAAAATGCTGCCAACACTTCGGTGCTAGCACTTCCAGATAAACTTTTGGCACTGTGGGAAGGTGGTAAACCTCATGCCCTCGATTTACAAACTTTAGAGACTTCGGGTGAAGATGATTTAGGGGGGTTAACTAAAGGATTAAACTATTCCGCACATTATAAGCGTGACGAGCAAACAGGGGAGATTTTTAACTTTGGCATCAGTCCTGGACAAAAAGCGACGCTTAATATTTACAAAAGCGATTCGACTGGCCGGATTATCCAACAAGCCGCATACCAGCTAGACGGTATACCATTTGTGCATGATTTTGTTTTAGCAGGACAGTATCTTGTATTTTTCATTCCGCCGGTGCGGTTGAGTATCTTAGCTCTGCTAATAGGGATAAACAACTATAGTGATTCGCTAGAGTGGCAACCTAAATTAGGAACTCAGATTTTAGTTTTTGACAGAGAAACCCTATCTGTGGTGAGTCGTGGAGAAACCGAACCTTGGTTTCAATGGCATTTTGCTAATGGTTATGTAGATGCTAGCGGTTCAGTGATTATAGATATTGCCCGTTATGAAGATTTTCAAACTAACCAATATCTCAAGGAAGTAGCTACAGGTGAGACTCACACTTCAGCTAAAACTACACTAACGCGAGTTCATTTGCATCCCCAAACTGGCAAAGTTACGTCAATTCAGCAACTATTAAACAGACATTGTGAATTTCCAAATGTACCACAGCAAAACGTAGGACAAGCTTCTCGGTATACATATATGTCAACATTCCGTTCAGAAACAGATATTAGCCAAGAAGTACTAAATGCGATCGCTCGTTTTGATCACAATACCGAAACCCTCACCGAAGCAGACTTTGGAGAAAACCGTTATCCTTCAGAACCCATCCATGCCCAAAATACCCAAAACCCTGAGCAAAGTTGGGTGCTAACCGTCGTCTACGATGGTAATTCTCATAGTAGCGAAGTTTGGGTATTTGATAGCGATCGCCTGGATGCCGAACCCGTTTGCAAACTAGGATTACCCAGCGTCATCCCCCACAGCTTCCACGGCACATGGAACCCAGCCTAAGAACCCCTCCGCGTTACCTCTGCGTTTCCCTTAGCGTTCCTCTGCGTTAAAAAACAACGCTACAGTAAAAACGAATAGCATTGATCGGACTTAATCGCATCTGGTCAATGCAAAATCAAAAATCTTGCCCTATGCAACTACAAGAAAAACGCGACTATTCTCCCACAGAATACCTAGAACTAGAAGTCATTTCCGAGTATCGTCATGAATATATCGATGGTCAAATTATACTTATCACAGGTGGAACACCAAATCACAATCAAATAGCTGGTAATGTTAGTACAACCCTGAATTTTGCTTTGAAGCGACAACCTTATCGAGTATTCATAGCCGATCAACGTCTATGGATTCCCAAAAAGCAAATTCATACATATCCTGATGTAATGGTTGTTGCAGGTTCATTAGAATTTTCTGAGGGACGTACAGATACAATTACTAATCCCTTAGTGATTTGTGAAGTGTTATCCAAATCTACCAGAAGCTATGACCTAGATGAAAAATTTGCGGCTTATCGTACCATTCCCAGTTTTCAGGAATATGTTCTCATCGATCAATACAAAAATCATGTAGAACAGTATTCTAAAACTGACGAAAATAAATGGATCTTCTCAGAGTATGAAGAAGAGAGTACTATCTTAACACTATCCTCTATTCAATTTCAAATCCCTCTATCAGATATTTATGATAAAGTTGACTTTGAGGCTAAAGAATAACCTCACTCTAACTGGTTAACTAAGCAACATGACCACTTCTAAACGCCACTACCACATCACTACCTTCGGCTGTCAGATGAATAAAGCTGACTCAGAACGCATGGCTGGCGTTTTGGAAGACATGGGCTTTGAATGGTCAGAAGATCCGAATAATGCAGATGTGATTCTCTACAATACTTGCACAATTCGGGATAATGCCGAGCAAAAGGTATATTCTTACCTTGGCAGACAGGCGAAGCGTAAACATGAGCAGCCAGATTTAACCCTCATCGTTGCAGGTTGTGTTGCCCAGCAAGAAGGTGAAGCGCTATTGCGGCGAGTTCCAGAATTAGACTTGGTAATGGGGCCACAACACGCCAACCGCCTCAAAGATTTGCTGGAGTCGGTGTTTGACGGCAACCAAGTTGTGGCAACCGAGTCTGTTCATATTATTGAAGATATCACCCAACCGCGACGGGATAGTAAAGTGACAGCTTGGGTAAATGTAATTTACGGCTGTAACGAACGCTGCACCTATTGCGTAGTTCCCAATGTGCGTGGTATTGAACAATCTCGCACGCCGTCAGCGATCCGGGCTGAAATGGAAGAATTAGGACGGCAAGGTTACAAGGAAATTACTCTACTTGGTCAAAATATTGACGCTTACGGTAGAGATTTACCAGGAACAACACCAGAAGGTCGGCATCTGCACAACTTCACAGATTTACTTTATTACGTCCATGATGTGCCGGGAATTGAAAGATTAAGATTTGCTACTAGCCATCCCCGTTATTTTACAGAGAGATTAATTAAAGCTTGCGCTGAGTTACCCAAAGTCTGCAAACACTTCCACATTCCCTTTCAATCTGGGGATAATGAACTTTTGAAGGCGATGGCGCGGGGTTATACCCATGAAAAATATCGCCGGATTATCGATACCATTCGGCGGTATATGCCAGATGCTTCCATTAGTGCTGATGCGATTGTTGGTTTTCCTGGGGAGACAGAAGCACAGTTTGAAAATACCCTGAAACTGGTGGAAGATATTGGCTTTGATATGTTGAATACAGCAGCATATTCACCGCGTCCAGGGACACCTGCTGCTTTGTGGGATAATCAGCTAAGTGAAGAAGTTAAAAGCGATCGCCTCCAAAGGCTCAATCATCTAGGAAACTTGAAAGTAGCCGAGCGATCGCAACGTTACTTTGGACGCATCGAAGAAGTTTTAGTAGAAGACCAAAATCCTAAAGACCAAACCCAGGTGATGGGACGCACTGATGGCAATCGTCTGACATTCTTCAGTGGAGACATTAAAG
This sequence comes from Nostoc sp. UIC 10630, assembly GCF_010747425.1. Lineage (NCBI taxonomy): Bacteria > Bacillati > Cyanobacteriota > Cyanophyceae > Nostocales > Nostocaceae > Nostoc > Nostoc sp. UIC 10630. The sequence continues at coordinate 27,388 of NZ_JAAGOG010000081.1, read as the reverse complement.
AGTTGAAAGGGCAGTTAGTGAAGGTAAAAATTACCGAAGTTCGCCCTTTTAGCCTCACAGGTGAACCAGTTGAAGTGAGACAAGCCATACCAGTATAAACAAGAGGGGTAAAGGCAAAAGGTTAAGGGGAAAAGGAACCTCACATTTAACCTTTTTTCTTCCTCAAAGCTACTTAACCTTAGTGCGGAAACGGACAAAACCGTAAAAATCTTTGACGAGATTGGGTAAATCTGGACTCCGTGTAATATTCACCACCACCGCCCCATTGATGTTAGCACCGCAGTATGATGGGACTGTCTCGTTAGCAGTATAAAAACGTCCGCGATCGCTATCTTGAGCATTAGTCAAATAAACCGTAGGAGTGCTAGAACCAAGCGCAAGAGCAATACCTTGATCTGCTCCTGATAAACCACCATCATTAGGAGTCAGACCATTAAAGGCAGTGGGAATAAAAGTAGTATTGACAGGAACTAAATCACAAATTTGGACACTAGTTGCATTACCTAGACCATTGGAAAGTAAGTAGATAGTGTACTCTAACTCATCTCCTGGTTTGACTATCCCAGCGTTAATCAATCCGCGCAAGTAATTAGTGGGCCATGTGTTACTGCTATCATCATCAGTGTCACGAGGAGATGCTACGTAGTTGGCAGCACTAGGAGAAACGTCACTGCGACCATCTACAATGTTAGTTAAATTCTGGCTGTTAATCCGCGTGATGCGTTTCACTAAAATTAACTGAGGTTTGCTAGCTGATAACGCAGTTAATGGCATAGTTACAGTAGCAGGTGTGGGATCTTCCTTACCTGCTTTGTCTACTGCGGCTACTGTAAAAGTGATGGTTGTAGCGCCATCTATATTCGGATCTACTTTTAGCTTCGTCGGATCGTAACTAGTAATCACTTGATTAGCTGTCACAGCTACACCGTTGTAGTACAGCGTCCCATTACTTGGCAGACTAACAATCTTGAAACTGTTGCTAGAACCAAGGTTCCCATCTTCCGGGTCAGTGCCAGATAGTGTTGGAACTTGTACAGTATTGGTTCCCCCTGGATTTGTTGTTGTAGATCCACTGACATTATTAGTATCGGGCAACTGCTCAATTCCAAAGTCCTTACTAGAGATGTTTGTAGCAGTATTAAAAGTAGCTGTCGTGAGTGGGCTAGTGTTGACCCAGTTAGATGGAAGGGATGGCACAGGGGCAGTATTACCTACAGTGCCAGCAGTTGTACTTAAGATAATTTTAACGTTACTTTGATTCAAGGGAACATTGAGAAAAGTATAAGTACCATCTGCGGCGACAGGTGTTGTTTTTAAGACGTTATTATTAGAATCTACGAGAATAGCATTTAATAACCCACCTGCATTAGTGCCAGTTTCCGAACCAGTATTGATATTAGTAAAAGTATTGTTAGCACTATTATCGGCATCATCCCAAACCTTGCCGCTAAGGAAATCATCATCATAGATTGTGTAGCTGGAAGCGATCGTTGGGGAACCGCCACAAGTTGTTGTTGAACTGGCGAAAAAACTAGATGAAGGTTGTATGGTAAATACAATTGTCCTCACACCTTGAGGAACGTTATTGTTAATAACAGTAAAAGGAATGGTAAAGACACTAGTAGCATCACTGCCGTCGTAGTTACCCGCAGGAATACTGATATTAAAGGTGGATGTGTTTGATATTGTGTTGTAGTCTGTACCCAAAACGGCTGTACCAGAAACTGAAATTGAAACACTGATCCCACCAGTTGGCACTAAACCAACAATCCTAAGTTTAGGTGGGTTAGTAGTAGGGTTAGTTTCCGATTCTGCTGCACCACCTGAACTCGCCGTGAACTCAAGCACCGGTTTACCAGCAAATTGGACTTCATCAAGGAAGTTGCCTATAGTATTGTTTCCGCCCGCCGTGGAAACAGCCGCAAATCCTACAGGTTGAGTGGCAGAAGCGCCAGTGTAAGGCACTGTGCCAGTGTATCTTACCCAGCCATTTCCTGCATTATTATTACTTACAGTAGAAATAGTTGCACCATTCTGCGCTACTGGTTGTGCCGTAACTGTTCCATTGCTAGTTGTTGAGAATGTGCCAAAAATAGTTGATGTTGGATTGGTATTTAGTCCAATTAAAAAATTGGTAACATCAGCCACAGATGAACTTGAGCGCCCGCGATGTAAAAGAGAGAACGTGATCGTTTCATCTTTGATTAGGCATATATTCTGATACAACTCAGAATTTTGCTCTGCATTTAACTCAGCAAATTGATTTCCTGCACTAGTTGGTATCGTTGCTGTGCTAGCACCATTAAATCCTGTTTTCCAAATCTCAATCAGTGGTACATTTCCTGGAGATACATAACCACTACAATTACCTGTTCCCGCCTTGACTGAGCCATGAGTCGTTTCCCAACCAGGGATAATACCTGGCGATACTTGAACGTAACATTGTTGACCAACATTACCAAATACAGGTTGCTCAAAGCTGGGATTTAGGAACGATCGCTGGATATATTGAGCTTGCGCTACTGTAGGTTGAAGTACTAATGTTGCGCCGAGAAGTCCCCAGCTAAAAATATTAAAATTTTGCCATAAATTCTTCATTAGTAAATCACCATAAAATAACCTTTAAAAAATACTGATTACCTGAACCATAATCATTAATGAGGACTGATTCTCCTCAAACAAATCTTCAGTCTCTAGCTTTCCCGAAATCGTAGATAATCTATCATTTGTATTCAGACTTATAGTGGCATTGTTTTTATTAAATAGTTGTTTTATATTTCACGCTTTTGCATCCCCTTCGTTGCAGCCTTGAGTTTACCCACCAAAGTTTTCATTGCAGATTCTTGTGGCTGATGTGGCACTGGTTTTTGTTGTCCAAAGCCATCAAATAATTCGTTGAGTTTGACGCTGACACCCAAATATGCGCCACCTGCGGAACGTGTTCCTGAGAAATCCCGGTCATCAACTTTACCAAATACATATCCAGCAGAAACGCGCAGGTTAGGCGTGAGATAATAGCCTGTTTCTACTACAAAGCCTGTTTCACTGTAGCTAGACTGACTAATTACACGAGCCTCACCCACCAAATCCCAGCTATATCCCAAACGATAGGTAGCGCGTAATTGTCCCAAATTTACTGTATTTGTACCAGCTAAATCGCTGGCTATGTAAGAAGTGCTGTTACGCAAGGCATATTTACCATAGAATTCCCATTGCCAGTTAGGAGCATAAATAGCTTCCAAAGCAAAAGTATGGTCTTCGGAACCCGTACCACTACCTAAGAGGATGGTGTCAGGGATAGTTGATGGATTTTTGCGATATTCATAACGCAATAAGGCATTAAATTTATCGCTATTGGGGTCGCGATAAGCTAGTCCCAACTTCAAAGTAGCTGTGTCTCCCAGTCCTGAAAGCTTTTGATTGGATGAACCAGCTTGTTGATAACGTACCAATGCGGTGAGAGCCGGAGAAATTTTACCCGCAGCACCTGCGGTAATTACTGTATTGCTACCACCAGAAGAAGAACGATGTTCGTAACGGGCACTGGCTTGAAACTGCGGATTATCACTGTATTCCAGCCCCACGCTGTAGCTATCGCCACCATCAAATCCGATCGCAGATGCTGATTGACCAAAGGCGAAGGGTTGGGCATATTGTTGACCCGCCGCAGTCCGTCCGAAGAAGTTGCCAAATACGTGTTCATAAGCAACATTCAGCCGCAATCCCGAAGCAATAGTCCAACGGTTATTTAGACCAATCGCCCCTTGGGTAGTCATTTCATTTGCACCACCCAAAATTGAGTAACGACCAGTCAAGGTAGTATCCGAACCGAGTTTGTGTTCACCGTTGACACTCAAGCTGGTGATGGAATTACCCGAATATTGACCACTAGTGTAAAACTGTTGGGCCAGACTGATATTTACACCAGGAATTGCTGCCCAATTCAGCCCGAAGATGGTACGGTCTGGGTAAACGCTATCTTTTTGGGAAGATAAACTGATTTCATTTTGGGCTTGGAAAGTCAGATTTTTAGCAATAGGAACTGTAAAACGCGATCGCAATTGATCAGAAGTACCACTGAGGGCGCTGTCGGGAATGCGGTCTTCTCGATGACGATGAATCCAATCCAAATCAATAATGGCACTACCCAAGCGTTGTTGAATCCCGGCGGAAATTGTCGTTAAGGAATTATCAACTTTACTACCAGGTATCGACTCATAACGGGGTGCAAACAGTTCTTCAAAGGTATCTAAAGGTTGGGGAGCAATGCCAAAATTGTCTTCGTGGTCGTACTGCGCCCTGACGTTTGTAGTTGAACTGAGTTTAGCTGTAACCTGCGCTCCATAACGGGTTTGTCCTGGGACAAAGCTGATAGTGGCATTATTAGCAAAACCTGTATCGGCAAAGCGATAATAGGCACGACCTTGAATCCCGTTAGTAATTTGTCCCTCAGCCTCCAACCGATACGCTTCACCACTAACCTTTCCTACAACATCAGAATCATTAGTGGAATGGGCATATTCTGCAATTAATCTACCTTGATTACCCAAAGCAATCAGTGCATCTGCACCATAGAGTTGAAAGTCGCGTACTCCCTGATTTTCTTGGACATAAGTTGCTCCTATCCAACTTTCTTGGTTAAGTTTGCGGGAAAGATTATATTGCAAACGACCAGCATAGATATTGCTATCAGAATCTTCGCTGTCATATTGATAGCTAACAACAATCCGGCGTACCAAAACTTGTCCGGTTTGATCGATATCGGTACGAAGGATAGGTTCGCGGAATAATAAAGTACCGCGATCGTAGTCGATTTCATAGTCTGGGCCACGGTTAAGCTGTTTCCGTTCTAGTACAGTCCCAGGACGATTGAGTTCTTCTAACTCAATAAAGACATTTTCACTACCTGGTTGTAATATTCTGCGAGAGAGGAAGTAATAACCGCTAGTACCATCGGGAGCAATAGTATCTCGTTGGAAAGCTTCTAAGTGGTTGCCATACAAACCTGTAACTTGTAGGTTCCCTAAGTTATAGTTAGCTTTAAAACCGTGAAGTTGTCGGGTGACAGAAGTAAATTGCTGCGATCGCCGCGCAAACTCTTCTGTGTTGTAGTCACCCCACATGGCATAATCAGGATCGGCTCCGGGGACACCAGTTGTACGCTCCAAACGCACATATAGGCTGTCAATGGAAGGAGCAACGACATCAACTCGCGAGCTATCGCCGTAGACAGGATAATTTTGCTCGCTGGATTGGTAAGTTCTAAACAGGCGATTATCGCAGTTGCAATCTTCATTGAGGTTACGAGAACTGTTGTATGCGCCTGTAAACAACCATTCTCCGATCGCACCAGTGGCAAATATCGCCGAGTGGAAATCTAACTGCGTTCTGTTATCTTTGTCAGGCGGGAGAAAATCACGGAAACTGCCGTAATAATCTGTACCTCTAGCGCCCAAACGTAAATCTATTACGCCAGTAACCAAACTCGGACGGAGTGAGGTTTCAAATTGTAGTTGAGTAAAAGCTTCTAAATTATTAGCTATGGCGCGAATTGTGACAGTTTCGGCTTTGAGTTGCGATCGCAACTTAGCCGTAAATTGCCCCGCTTTCGCCTCTACTTGAAATCCGGGTTCATCAGCTTTGAAGTCTTTCCCAACCAACTCCCCAGCAGTAGGTATCAAAGTAATAACAGCATCACGATTAGAGCGATTACCACTTGCATCGATCAGTTGACCCTTGATTGTAGCTATAGAACGTCCATCGGCCGGGATACGAGACTCAACAGTTTCTAAGGTTAGTTTCTGTGGCGCTCCCCGAACTACAACTTGCACCGTTATAGGAGGTTCTGTCCCTCCTACTACTTGTGCAGAGATGGTATTATTACCTTCTTTTAACGAAACACCATACCATGTCTGCGTTACTAAATTAGTATTGGCATCGCTTTCTGTTCGTCCAATTGAGGAAGGATCTACTAATACACCATTAGACCGTAATTCTACTGTGCTTCCAACGGGGAATTGCACAATCACTGTGGTAGCAGGAACATCCACAATGTTGTTAGCAGTTGGCATCAGGAATTTTATTCCTGTGGAGATGGGGGAAGTGGGGGGAATTTTCTGATTTTCCTCAGTTACTCCAGCTATTTTGCGTAAGCCTCTAGGTAATTGAACAGAAGTTGCTGGTTGAAATGCTTGTATTTCCGTTTCCCTTGGCTGAACATCTGAAATTAAAGTATTCGTTGAAGGAAGTTCAAGAGACAGAAATTGCTTGTCAGAACTTCCCAAAAGATGAGGATAACTTGAATCTATGCTTTTTTCAGCAACTTTATTCCGATCCGCTTGATCCTCATCCTGGTTTTTCACATTATTTGGAAAAACCAAACTTCTAGCTCCCTTCCCTTGTAAGGACGGGGGAGAATTCAAAGCCTCTCCCGTCTTAGGAGAGAGTTTTTCTAGATCCCTTGAAACTTCAGGATCTTCGACACCTTTATCTGCTTGTGAAGGCGAATCGGGGAAAAAAAGATTTTCGTTTGTAGGTTCTGCCTTAACTATGGCAGGATACAAAACGAGGCTGAGAGCTACTGGCATCAACCCCATCATCTTCAGGTTGAAAATAGTTGTATGGTGCAGTCTGGGTTTCATTTTTTGACTGGCTCCTGGAAGGCGGGGGTGACAGCGAAATTCATACGTACCAAGCCACCAGGTTCTAAACGCACTAGGCGAGATTGGCTATTCCGTTCACGGAATTTTTGGTTGGGAGCTAGGGTGTAACCCGGTACACTGCTGAGGTCTAGTACGCCTGTATGACTTCCTGGTAAGACATTAGCTAAGGAGAACAAACCATTCGGATCTGTGGTGATGCGGTTTCCGTCCTCCAGAAAAATCACTGCATTGGGGACTCCAGGCTCGCCAGGTTGTTGTTCACCATCAAAGTTTTTATCAATAAACACACGACCGATAATCGTGCCACAATCAGAAACGATTCCTGGACGAATTTTTAACTGGTGCGTTGCTGGGCCATCCTTGGTGCTAAAACGGTTATCAGCTCGTTGAGCATTCACGATCGCACTATTGCGACCGTTACCACGCGCAGCATCGGCTGTTAGTTGAGCCGCGTAAGCAATATTCAGAGTTTTTCCCGTAGGAACTGTTACATCTGTGCGGAATGTCACCGTGTTTCCATTGCGTTCTGAGGTGATAGTAATTGCTTGACCATCTAACTCACCCCGCACAGATTTAGGTAAAAACTGAAATCCTAAAGGTAAGTTGTCGGTGACAAATATATTATTCAAACCAGCATCAGCAAGGTTTTTTACCGAGATCCGGTAGATTGCCGTATCTCCAGGTTCAGCCGTAGCGCGATCGCCTGTTTTGACAATCTGCAACTGATTGGCTTGGCACAAATTTGTACTGAATTCAAAGGCTAATAAATCTAGTCCTACTACTTCTGCATTCGGAACCAAGACAACCGTTTGCTCTACCCTAGTCTCACCTGTAAGAGTAATTGGTTGACCATCCAAAGAAGTAGCAAGATATCGCACAATATTATTACCTTGTGTACCAGTGCTACCAAGGATTTCAATCTTGATCCGCCGTTGCTTATAGATAGAATTTGGCGGTGGATTAACTACGAAAATATAAGTTCTACCTGGATCGGTTTGACCCTTATTCGGATCGAGTAGGAAATTGTAGACACCCGCAGGGTTATTCGTAACGAAGTAGGGGTTACTATTCTCGGTATTTGGCGACTTACCGCCAGGAACGTTGTTATTAGGAATATCGGGTAACTCTGTTCGAGTCAAAGAAAGTAAGCCACCTAATTCTGTACCCGTTGGGTCGCTAGGGTTAGATTCGTATACACCAACTGAAAAACCTGTATAGTCAGGCAAAATAGTACCAGCACAACCTAATATCCGCCCTAATGGATCGATTAATGGGCTAGGACTAACATTCAGCTGACTAGAAGTTCCGTCATATTTTTGATTATTAGCAGAGTCTGTATAAGTATAAGTAGCTTGATTTATTAATGGCAAAGACACACCCAGATTGTTAGTCTGTTGTGCGATCGCTGGTATAGATATAGTAGTTTGCAAAAAACTTCCCAGAAGAACAGTAGCTGTTAACCTTTGATACCAGCTACTCCTATAAGTAATTTGTTTTTTCTTTTGAGGACGGCTCACTGAACACATCTCCTCTGGAATGCCACTTTTTTTGTTAATAAAAGCACTTGTTTATCTATCGAAGATCCCTCCGATTCTCCTTATAAAGCACGTTGTTTTTCGCTCTTGACTCCCAAAAAAGTCGCTACAGGCGGGTGATATCAGGCATAACGAATCAGCGAACTTGGACTTGATAAATAGCTTTAACCGTTTTCTTGGCCGGAACTGATGGCACTTGCAAACGGATGTGGGTGTAAACATTCGCTGGTGCTGGTTTTGTTTCCACTTTCCCGTCAGGAAGAGTAACTTTAACAGTGGGATTTTCGACAAAGCTGCGTCCGCCATCAATGCTGTAGGTTACTTTAGTCTCATTAGTGGCGATCGCAGATTTCAGTATGTATACCATTCCTTTAGGAATAGGTTGATTGAGAATCAAATTCTTTACGGGGCGATCGCTCTTATTTTCGCCACTTAATGTATATCGCAACACATCTCCTGGTCGCACCACAGCTTGACCTTTTAAAGGTTGCCATGTCTTACTTTGCTTACCCTGCTGATCCTGTGCTATCACTTGCTTCTCAGCTTCTAAGCGCAATTGTATTTGCCCTTGAGTTTTGACATTTTGGGCAACAGCACTGGTAGAATGCCATAGAGAAGCGATTCCTGGCACTTGGCTAACAAATGGCACTGTAGCAATAAGTGCGATGGCTCCTAAACTTGCAAAATAAAAACGCTTCATAATCAATAACCTCAAAAAACTTTCATAATGCCGATTGCTGATTTATCTTTCCCTGTTTTCGCTGGGGAACAATCATTTTGTAGTTGGCACTTTAGGATTAAAGCACCAGCTATAAATACAGATGTGCTATACACCCCTCTTTGCAAAGAGGGGTGAAATCAAACTATCTAGTTAACTTTGCGTTGGAAGATAAATGTTCTTTGAACACCAGGTGCAATCTGTCCAGTGGCAGTATTTACATACTTTGTGACATCACTGTTTAGCGTGGTTCCGGTTTGATCGATACTAGAGTTAGTAGCTGGATTACCATTGAAGAACTGGATCGTTGAAGCCCCAGAATCCTTTGCGGAACCAACAATGTTGCTAGTATCAATTTGAGTGTTATTGTCGTTGTCTAGCGCCCAGTTGTTGCCCCCTGCTGTACCATCTTCAGTAATCACAACTTTGTCAGCGTTCAAAATCACGTTACCAGTTCCAGATTGAACATCAGAAATATTTGTGTATTGAATTTGGTACTCAATAATGTTTCCTGGTGCAGGCTTCTTCGGAGTGATACTGAATGTGCCATCAGTCCCTTGCACTGCGGGGCCACTTCCTTGTAGAACTCGTGACATTTTCAACAGTTTTAAGAAGCCAGTGTAGACGCGATCGATGGAGATATTGTACGCTTCCCCATTAACCGCAGTATTAGGTACACCATTATTATCAGTGTCAATAAAAGCAGTGATCGGTACTGGGAAGCCCTTACCAATATCAGTTGATAGTTGCGTACCAGGTGGTAAGTCAACTTCTACACCATAATTAACAATGCCACCAGCAGGAACAGCAAGGATTTTAATTGGTGTATTACCGTTTGCTATGGTAAAAACACCAGTAGCACTATTATAGGTATACACAGCAGATTGACTGTTATAGCTAACAGTTACCTTTGTATTATTTGGCAAATCTGTAAATGTTGCTGGTGCGGTTGGCACTATTGTGATGTCGTTAGTGGCAGTACCGTTGTTCTTAATTGTGTTAGTAAAGCCAACTGATTGTGGGTCAAGTGTACTAAGAGGTGCTGTGTTAGGAGGAACAAAGGAAGATTTGTTGGTGAAGTCATCGTTGGTTAAACCCGATGGCCCAGTAGCATCCGGTGCATTATTCGGCCCGTTTAAAACTGAGTTTGCCTGGGCAACTGAAACAGTATAAACGTTGACATTTCCTGTAACAGAATTAGTACCTTGGTTGTTATTGCCTGTGTCAACATTACCAGGAGTAGTGGGATAATAACCAAGGTCAGGTGTAGTAGGAAAGGCTCCAGTAGAGGGGTTGATGTTATCTGGATTTTGATCGCCTGAATCGTCGAAGAGTAGGGGGCTATTTGGATCGCCAGCAGTTTTACCGAACACTTGAGCGATGTTGTTAACATTTGTCGCTGTCGTTCCTGTGATTCCAGTGGTCTTTACTTGCACCGTAAAGCCTGTAACAGTTGTGCCAGTGGCAATTGTAGAGATAGAGCTAGGATTGTTAATAAAACCAACCCGTTTGACTATACCGCCTGTTACATTAGCACTGTTAGTTTTCCACAGAGACTGATCGGCAGTTGTAGTGGCGGGATCTTCGCCAGCATAAACCACTATCCACCCTGAAGGAGCGGTTGGAGTCCCATTAAGAGTTGTGGATGCTGGAAGCGCATCAGAAACTAAGATGCGAGGAACTAGACTGCCATCTACATTGATATTTGTACCAGCTAAAGCTGCGGGTGTTAGCCCCCGATTGGTTACGTCATTGCTCTCAACTCGCAAGCTTAAACCATAAGTCAGCAAGTCATCATTGAGTACGGAAGCATTACCAGCGCTGTAGGCTGTCCGAGTTTTGAGTATTGTGGCTAGAGCAACGGTTTTAACAGTGTTACCCACTTGAATTTGCTGGGTAATACTAGATTCTCGTGTACCGTTAACTGGTGCGCCAATAACTTCCCCACCACCTGCGTTATCAGCGTTATCTACAGTGTAAACGTCACCACCATCGGGATTACGCAGTTGGTTTTGGGCATCACCAGGAGTATTACCAAGGGTAACTTTAATTACGTCACCGGATAGAGCGCCAGTTTGTACAGTCACTGGCACACGCACCAACACAGTACCGCTAACCGGAATTGAGGCTGTATCTACACCACCTGCTGCTACATTTGTCCAAGTTGCACCACCGTCAGTACTATATTGCAATGTGCCACTAGCTGGTGTTACCCCATTTTTATCAGCAGGAAGTACACCAGAAACTGTACCAGGCCCGGTTGTTGTTGCTTGGTTGGGAATATGGAATTTGGTGGGGTCGTTACCTACATTCGTTAGGGTGTAGGTGTAGGTTAGTAAATCGTTAACTCCAACAGTGCCACCATTGTTATCTGTGACACCCGACGCAGTAACGGTGATCCCAGCAACTTCTGCCACAGTAACTGTTACGGTATTAGAGGTGGCATTTATAGTTGTCCCTGGCGCGTTAGGATCTTCGTAGGTAGCTGTCGCTGTGTTACTAATAGATTGACCACCAGCTGTACCGTCAGCTAGTACAGGTGCAATAAATTGGAAAAGGCTACCAGTTAACAATGCTGTTGCTACTAGAGATTGGTAATGCTGGCGCTGCTTGTTGACAAATTTATTTCGGTTTACCATAGAAGTAGTTTGTTTATTTGCTGAACTTGTATTTTGGGTTTTGAGACAGGATAAAGTTCGGCAATTCTTTAAAGAATTACCGACTATATTTGCCCAAAACCTGAAGGCATTGGGCAGTGTATATATGAGGAGTTAATTTATTGGCTACTCCTGAAAAACTAGATTGAGGCAATAGGCAGAAAAGTTATTGCCTCTTGTTTTATGTTGTACGTTTACCGTTGATTATCAAGGTTAGCAATCGTAAATATGGGTAACTTACTACTGTGTCCTGCTGAATCTTCGATGTAAATAGCAATGTAGCTTTTATGCCAAAAAAAAACTTCCGTATAAATAAGTAACTTCTCTAGCGATGGATGAGTGCATCAAAGCTGAAAAATTAACTTTATTTTGGCGACACACATAGCAATTTTAGTGTTTAAAACGGAAGAGAAACACGCTACAACCTATATATAAAAGCACTTTTGAATATTTGCTGCTATGTATGCATAGTACCATGTGGAGTAATTGGTATAAAGAAATAAAAAATCGACTCAGTGATCTGGATCACTAAATAAAGTGATACTAATTGAGCAAAATGCAAATAACTCATAGATAAGATGCAATTTAATTATATGAATACTCAGTGTTAAGACTGAATAACTGAAGTTTTTATCTAATTTTGAAACAAATAAATCCAAGTGTAAACACTTAATAGTACGATTACGGTTATAAAAATTTTACAAAAATCATTTTTTCCAATACTAAGAATACCCGACATTTTTAGTCGGGTATGTTTGACTGGTATTTTTGCTCGTGTTACTATCAGGCGACAGCCGACAGACAAACAGGGAAAGCTAGTTTATGACTCAGGCCATCAAAACCCAAACCCAAACCCAAAGCAGCACTGCCTACTTTCAAGCTTTAAAGTGTAAAGAGTGTGGTGCCGAATATGAACTCAAAGCCAGTAATGTTTGTGAGTTATGTTTTGGGCCGTTAGAAGTCAAGTATGACTACAGCGCTCTCCGTCTGACTGTCACTCGTGAAACAATTCAAGCCGGGCCCAATTCAATTTGGCGCTACCGTCCCTTTTTGCCTGTTGCAACTGACAATGTTATAGATGTGGGAACGGGCATGACTCCCTTGGTTCGTTCTCACCGTCTTGCCCGTCGCCTGGGTCTAAATAAGCTTTATATAAAAAATGATGCGGTTAATATGCCTACCCTTAGCTTTAAGGATCGGGTAGTATCAGTTGCTCTATCAAGGGCACGAGAGTTGGGTTTCACTACCGTTTCTTGCGCTAGTACAGGTAACTTGGCAAATTCTACAGCTGCGATCGCTGCTCATGCCGGTTTAGACTGCTGTGTGTTCATCCCCGCAGATTTAGAAGCCGGTAAAATTATCGGTAGTTTGATATATAGCCCAACGCTGATGGCCGTCAAGGGTAACTACGATCAAGTAAACCGTCTCTGTTCAGAAGTTGCCAATACACATGGCTGGGGTTTTGTCAATATTAATCTGCGCCCTTATTACTCTGAAGGTTCCAAAACGCTAGGTTTTGAAGTTGCTGAACAACTAGGCTGGGAGCTACCCGATCATGTTGTTGCTCCTTTGGCATCTGGTTCGCTGTTTACAAAAATTTATAAGGGTTTCCAAGAATTTATAGAAGTTGGTTTAGTAGAAGACAAGAAAGTCCGTTTCAGTGGCGCTCAAGCAGAAGGTTGTTCACCCATTGCTCAAGCCTTCAAAGAAGGACGCGACTTTATTAAACCAGTTAAACCAAATACAATTGCGAAATCCCTAGCGATCGGTAATCCAGCAGACGGTATTTATGCTGTGGAGTTAGCTCAGAAAACTGGTGGTAACATTGAATCAGTCAATGATGCAGAAATTATTGATGGCATCAAGTTGCTGGCAGAAACCGAAGGCATCTTCACAGAAACGGCTGGTGGTACAACCGTGGCCGTGCTGAAAAAACTGGTAGAAGCTGGCAAAATCGATCCAGATGAAACTACCGTGATTTACATCACCGGCAATGGTCTGAAAACCCAAGAAGCAATCCAAGGCTATGTTGGTGAACCTTTGACTATTGATGCTAAACTGGATAGTTTTGAACGCGCCCTAGAGCGATCGCGTACTCTCGATCGCTTGGAATGGCAACAAGTTCTCGTTTAGTTAGTAGTTAGGAGTTATGAGTTTTTTATTCATGACTCCTAACTCTTAACTGTATTCCTAACTCTTCACTTTGTACTTTTATGGCTGTAACAGTTTTAGTTCCTACGACTCTTCAGAATTTGACTAATAATCAAGCTACCCTAGAATCCAACGGTAGCACCATTGCTGAATTGTTGGATTCTTTAGAACAAAGCTTTCCTGGGATTAAATCCCGGTTGTGCGATGACGAAGGCAAGCTACGTCGGTTTGTAAATTTTTACGTTGATAGTGAAGATATCCGCTATTTAGATGGTATTAACACAGCCCTAAAAGATGGCGATGAAGTAAGTATTGTCCCTGCTGTTGCTGGTGGTTAATACAGAAAACATCAAATAAAGTAAAAGACTTACCAAATAAACCTTTGAGAAATTAACTGATTCCCGGTCTGAGACTGGGAACCAGTTAAAAACTTAGCGATCGCCTGAGATAATTTGAGAGAGTACCAACGCTTAACTCTTACTTGATATCGTCGCAGAGATGGCGATCGCTCTTACTGACATTCGGATTATTCTTTAGATAGTCATACAGCCAATCACAACCACGCTCCAGTAAGCTATCTAAATTCTTGAGATGATTTAGCTCATCCAAATTCCAGAGAATTATAGCCCCATCAGCACTGCCCAAAGCCAAAGTTTTACCATCGGCTGAGAAATTCGCGCTTAATAAATGATCGCTGTGTCCAGTCAAAGTTCTCATTAAATGACCGTCGCGTGTCCAAAGTTTTACAGTCTTATCATCACTGGCTGTTGCAATCATCTTACCGTCAGGTGAAAAATTCACGCTATTCACCTGATCGGTATGCCCCTTCAACTTTTTGTACCAGCGAAACTCGCCCTTGTCATCCTGCTTCCAAAGTATCACCGTCTTGTCATTACTACTAGTGGCAATCATATCGCCACTAGGTGAGAACCTAACACTCAAAACCCAACTGTTATGCCCGTTTTTCCCTGCGAGAGTCTTGTAGATGTGAAACTCGCCCTTATCGTTTTGCTTCCAAAGTTTCACCGTGTTGTCATCACTAGCTGAGGCAAGCATCTGACCGTTTGGCGACCAAGCTATAGCCCTTACCCAGTCCTGATGCTTGTTGAGAATCTGAGGTTTGATACCATCTAGCCGCGATATTATTACTTTGTTGTCCATAGTACCCAAAGCGATGAACTGACCGTTGGGTGAGAAATTCAAGTCCAATATCTTATCGCTTTTTGGAAAAAGGGTTCTCAGTAATTTACCGTCACGGTTCCAGAGTTCCACTGTGTTATCATCACTAGCGGTAGCAATTGTCTGACCATCAGGTGAGAAACTAACGTTATCGCTATGCCCTTCAAGAGTTTTGTCTAAAGTACCATCGCGCTTCCAAAGTTTCACTGTCTTGTCACGGCTGGCTGAGGCAATTATTTTGTCATCAGGTGAGAAATCTACCTGATTAACCCGATCGCTATGACCGTTGAGAATACTTACCACACCACTACCGTACTGAATCTTCATTGTGCTGTCAGCGCTAGGAGAAGTAGGAATTTGGGCGTTGCGTAAGCAACTGGTATTACCAACTTGCCAAACTTTCATCGTACCGTCAGCACTGGCAGAAACTAGGATTTTACAGTCAGGTGAAAACCTGACAGCATAAACTCCATTGGTATGTCCTGATAAAGTTGTGAGTAATATACCATCAGGCTTCCAAAGCTTTACAGTCTTGTCGTCACTAGCTGTAGCAATCATCTTACCGCCGGGTGAGAAAGCCACACTATTGATTCCATCTTTATGTGCTTTAAAATCTTTTAAAGGAGTGCCGTCTCGATTCCAGAGTTTTACTCTGTTGTCGTTACCAGTCGCAGCAGCACCACCAGCAGCCGCCGCAATTGTCTGGCTATCGCTTGACCAAGCAATATCCCAAACAAAATCGTCATAGCCTTCTGTAGTGTGCAAAAGCTTACCATTGGATGTCCAGAGTTTCACAGTTTTGTCCCGGCCACCAGTGGCAATCATAGTACCGTCGGGGGAGAAAGCCACACTATTCACTCCATCTTGATGTGCTTTAATCGTTTTTAATAAAGTGCCATCTGGCTTCCAGAGTTTTAGTGTACTGTCTCGACTTCCTGTAGCAATTGTCTTACCATCTGGCGAGAAATCGATACTATAAACTCCCTTATTTCCGCCACTATTTACTCCATCTTGATATGCTGGTAAGGTTTTTAATAAAGTGCCGTCTCGCTTCCAAAATTTTATGATGCCCTGGAAATCGCCTGAGACAATTGTCTGATCGTCAGGTGAGAAACTCAAACCTAAGACTTTATCTTTATGTCCTTCAAGCGTCTTGTACACGCTACCATCTAAATTCCAGAGTTTTATAGTATGGTCATAACTAGTTGAGGCAATCAACTTACCATTATGGGAGAAAGTTACACCCCAGATTAGAGCCTTGTGTCCTTCTAAGCGATCGCGCTCTACTATCCAGTAAACTGATTGCTGTAATGCCGCTATAACTTGGGTACGAATTTCAGAATCGGTTTTTCCCCAGTCTGTAGCTTGGAGTTTTTTACCTGCTTTAATGGCTTGTTTAAGTGCTTCAAACCTTTGATTTGAGGCAAAAAGGGCTTCTGAAGCTTTACTAATCGCAATTGTCTCAGCTTGTTCTGTCTTTTGCCTTTCAGATTCTGCTCGCACTCCCAATCCTACAGCTATAACTGCCAGAATGGACATTATAGTGACTCCTGCGATCGCAAAATTTCGTTGTTGTTTTGCGTCATTGCGTTGTCGCTTAAGAACACGATTTAGTTCTGCTTCAGCGTGTTGTCGTTGTTCCTTTTCCTTTTTCTGTTCTTCTAATTTTCTTGCTTGTTGTGACTGCCGGATAAAAGATACTAGATAATCATGAACCAGTTGATATAGGTTAGCAGGGTCTTCAGGAATATTTAACACTAGCCCCGAACCAACTAAAATCTCTAAAACTAGATTGAGCTTTTCTTTTTCTGAGACAATATCTGCTGTTTTTAAATCTTCCGCTAAATTGTCAGAAGTTTTGAAGGGACGAGTACCTTTTTCGTCTGTTAGTAAATATAAAACTACTCTGGCACAGAGTTCGTTCTCAGAACCACAGTCTTTAATAACTTCTTCTAAAAATCGCTCGACTAGTTTTTCTTTTGTTCCTGACTGAAGATATTGTTCTAAAGTTGTAATTTTATCTGTTTGTAGTTGCGAACCGACGATTTGTAACTCAATCGGGCGTACCTCGCCAAGTTCGTCTGATAAATCTTCTACTAATTGATCGATTAACTCATATTCTAAGTAAAAGTGGGTTTGTTCAGTCAGACTTTGGACAACAGCTTTGGCATCTTTTGAAGAGAAATTTCCTAAATAATAACGAATATCCTTATCTAAAATATTGTTATTAATTGCTCTAAAATTTAACAGGCGATCACATTCTAATAAATAATGCAAATAATCTTCTCTCAAGCAGAGAATAACCTTAACAAAAGGAATATCCAAACAAAGTTGCAAAAACTTATAAAATGGCTGTCTTTTACTTTGGTCTGTGTAAACAAAGAAAAATTCTTCAAACTGGTCAAAAATTAAAACTGTTAACTTCCGCTCGGATTTTTTCCGCAAACTTTCACAGATAAATTCTATTGAATTACTAGAGGTACCATTATCTGCTAAACATTTTGCTAATATCGCCATCCAATCTGTATAAACTCGCATGACAATAGGTAATACATCACGCGCATCTATTGATTGTAGTTGCAGGGTTGGTACTAGTCCCCCATTCAAAATTGAACTTTTACCTACTCCTGACTGACCATGAAATACAGTCAATTTATGGTCAGTCCGGCTCATGCGTTTCATCAACCGATTGACATCTTGTTGCCGACCAGAAACAGCAATTTCTTGAGCAACTTTTATGAGATTTTCTCCTTGCACTAGTGCCGGGTTAATTACCTCATGCCGAGGAATTAAATAAGCTGCCCCAATAAAAGCACGAAAACCATATTGATGTTCAATTTTAATTAGCTCTTGCTTAATCTGAAAAGCTGCAAGATATTGAATTTGTTGATAATAAATGCTTTGTAACCTCTCCAAAATCCGAATGTAAAGCTCTGGATCGTATTGAGGTTTAGTTTCTCTTCTTGCAGCTTCTAGGGTAGTTAAAGCATCTTCCACCTTATTAAGCTGCTGTAGCGCTCTGGCTAGTGCAAATAAATACCAACCTTGATGATAATATAGCACCAATTCTAAATTAGCCTTCGATTGGATGGATTGGTTACTAGCTACAATAGAAAGCGCTTTTTCGGCAGCTTGTTTAGCTTTATTCCAAGCAGACTGAGAAAGTGCTACTTCAGCGATAAATCCATAAGCTCTTGCTTTTCTAAACCAATCAGGATAAGTTTGATATAGAGTTAAAGCTTTTTGAGCAACTGCTTCTAATTTATCCCACTGCTGAAGCTTTTGTAGTACTTCTCCCAAAGCGTTAATAAATTTTGCTACCAAGTCAGGACGATTCGCCTGCTCAAATATTTTGAGACATTTGTAATAATAATTTTTAGCGTTCGAGCAAGCATTTTGTTGTTCTGTTAAATGTTGCACGGCGTAGGTACGCCACCATAACCCCAAATTGTAAAGTACACAGCCTTGCTGTTCTAGTTTAGAACTCTGTTGCAAAAGTGCGAGACTGCGTTCATAATGCTGGCGTGACTGTTCCATCGAAACCGCATCTCGACCCAGAACAAATTCTAAACTGGCTTCTAGTTCTGCGTCTAACTTCACACCCCGCTTTTGCAGTTCAACTTGTGCTAACTCAAGTTCTACGCGGTGCGGCGAACCGATTGCCAAGTTGATTGCGGAATTATCGAGAAATTTTCCTGCGCCAGCATCTAAAACTTGAGCAAAAACTGATTCAGCAGTTTTTTTGATAAATTGAACTAAATCAGCAGTTGCGATCGCAAAATGAATTATTGTGGCCCAATTCTCAAAATCTGTCGCTAATCTGATCAGCTTTTGCAGAACTTGGTCATTAACCAGTAACATGACTGGAAACGGGAAGTTTTTTCTAAACTCCTCTCGTACTTGGTTAGCTGAGGTTAAAACTGTATCAATATCTTTAACCGATTCCAAACCAAAAACCATTAATGCTGATGGCTGTTCATCTCCCAATTTTTCACCTATAGACGTGTAAAGAGTTTTCACTGACACGGGTAAGGTAATTTCACGGATTTTAACAGGAGATAGTTGGTGTAGACGTTGTACTATATCTTGACGGAAAGCTGCATAGTTACAGCGCAGCAAAGTCAGTGAAAATTCTCCCTGAGAAAGGTTAATTGCTCGCACCAAAGTTTGCAATGAACGTTCATTGTCAAAGGGTAAATTTTCTGGCTCTTGCTGATTAATCATAATATACAGCAGTTTTTTTTGTATGAAGTACAAAGCTACGGGTTTGGAAGCAGGAAGAACGACGGACAATTTTTGTTAGTTGTAAAAAGCTGTAGTTGTGAAGATGACAACTGACACAGTTCCCGCACTTGTTGATATAACTCCCGACTTATTGATATAACTCCCGCACTTGTTGATATAACTCCCGGACTTGCTGATATAACTCCCGGACTTGTTGATATAGCTCCCGCACTTGCTGATATGGCTCCCCGACTTGTTGATATAGCTCCCGGACTTGTTGATATAACTCCCGGACTTGTTGATATAACTCCCGGACTTGCTGATATGGCTCCCGCACTTGTTGATATAGCTAACGTTATGAAATTTGACAAAATACCTCATAAGTTAGGCATACAACTCTACGTCCCTACAGCCGATTTATAACCTAAATTCCTTGGCTTCAGCCAAAATCGGATTGACATCAAACCAAGAACCATCCTCATTCCGGTATTCAAATACAAACATACTGCGGAGCAAAAGTTCGTATCTTTCATGACCTCTCAAGCTTTTCTCTTGCGTTACCTCACGTAGTAATTCCCATTCATCGGGTGTAATTGCCAAAGTTAGCTCATTGCGGCGTTGTTTAATCACCCTATCTACACACTCCCGCGACAGAGGTGGGTCTTCTTGCTGAAGACAGCGAAATAATAACATTAACAAATTACGCAAATGACCGCCGCTAACTAAACAAAGTCGCTCTAAAGTATCAGGACTATCAAAAACCTCGGTAATTAAATTCTGACTTTGTTCCCAACTGACACCAGGAAAAGCCCTCGCCATGACCATCTGTTGTAGTAGCGTAATTCCTTGTGAAAATTGTGAACCATCTTGCAATTGCACAGGAACCATCGGCAAAACCTTGGGGTCTACGCCAAAGCGATTTGTTAACCTTCCTAAGGCGTTGGAAAAAATCAACACTAGGGGAATGGTATAAACAACATGACAATTTAGCTGGTTTAACTGTTCACCACGTTCTACAAAAAGATATTCTGGCTGGTAATAACCCGAAGGCTTCAAAGAATTATCCACTCTGTCGAGATTATCTATAATTACCACCAGTCCTTGTTTACCTTGCTGCTTGAGTTTTTCTACAGCAGGCTTGAGCAATTCTTTGTTAATTGATTCTAAAATGCCATTGGTGCGTGGTTCTAAATATTGCCGTAACTGGCCGCGGAGTTTGGGACTATCTTTAGTTTTGGCAGTAATTTTGGCAATACCCACAGATAATTCAGCCTCCACCCCAATGTCTAGCGGCGTTTGCAAAAACTCAGAAATTTCTGCAAATAGATTTTTAAAGTATCCTGGTTTGAGGTTGATTTTTATTGCTTCTAAACTTTGACTCACCTCACGAGCTACTGCTAGTAAAATATCTGTAACATCAATATCAGCCATATCGAGGCTTTGGCTAGATTCAAAATAAACCACATGAAATCCCTGCTGCTCTAACTCTGCCTTGAGTCGCAGTAACTCGGTGGATTTACCACAGCCAATATGTCCGGTAAATAATTGACAGGTAGGTTGTTCTGGTGCAAGGCGGGTGATAGTTCGCCCAAGTTCTTCAATAATCTTGGCACCACGAACTTTAGAGAAATCAATATAATATTGTCTATCCTCCGGTTTGCTCACAACCAAAGTTTTACTGGGGTTACAAGCTTGAAAAAACCTGACTAAATCTAGTTTCATCACAAATCACCCGAAATTAGCCTGATACTCTTGCCATTTCAGTGATTATACAGATGATAAAGCGGCTATTTCGGAAAAAACTTCTTCAAGGCGACTGATTAAGGACTTCCATAAAAAACGTGAGTTCGACAGACCTCTCCCTGCCTTGAACTTGCGTTCAAGTCTGTCCCTCTCCGACTCGGAGAGCTACGGTGTACACACATCTCTGTGCCAGGTGCAAAATGTGGTTTTATCCCCCTAAATCCCCCTTAAAAAGGGGGACTTTAAGAAGTTTTCTCCCCTTTTTGAAGGGGGGTTAGGGGGGATCAAAACGTTGTGGGGCTAGGTTATCAGACTTGTGTGTACACCGTAGGACTCGGAGAGGGACAGGTTTTGCGTAGTAAAACCAGGGAGAGGTTTTTTGGGTGGACATGATATGACCCAATACGGTTCAGTTAAGGCTAAAACTCTGTTGTCAAAGTCAAAAGTAAATGCACAACGCAGCTAGCAAACCTCTACAATTTCAACTTTTCACCCCGAATCGAATAATCTAACAACTCCATCGGGTGAATAACTGAAATCTTCTTACCTTGTAACTGCAAATGCTTCGTAATTTGCAAAGTACACCCCGGATTAGCAGAAGCAATTAACTCAGCACCAGTATTCAACAAATTCTGTACTTTTTGCCGACCCAATTCTTCAGCAACTTCCGGTTGCAGCATATTATAAACTCCAGCACTGCCACAACATAAAGCTGCATCTACTGGTTCTCTCAACTTCACCCCTGGAATTTGTCGCAATACCTGACGCGGTTGGACGCTAATCTTTTGACCATGCAATAAATGGCAAGCATCTTGATAAACTAAATTCAAAGGTTTATCAGTCAGTGGCGACAGTTTTGCTGTTATACCAACAGTTGCCAAAAACTCTTGAGCATCTTTAACTTTAGCTGCAAAATCCTTCGCCTTTTGCCGATATTCGAGGTCATCTTCTAAAATATGACCGTATTCTTTCAAAGTATGACCGCAACCAGCAGCATTGATAATTACAAAATCGACATCAGCCTTGGCAAAACTATCAATCATCTGCCTTGCTAAAGCTTTTGCCTGTTCTGTCTGCCCTTGGTGTTCGGGAAGTGCGGCACAACAACCTTGAGATTTGGGAATCACTACTTCACAACCATTCGCTGTTAAAACCCTCACCGTTGCTTCATTCACTGGGGAGAAAAACAGCCGTTGCACACAACCCAAAATTACCCCGACTCGATAGCGCTTCTCACCTTTAGCAGGAATCACACTAGGCAGATTATCTTGAAAAGATTTGAAGGTAATTTCTGGCAGAATTGATTCCATCGCTGCCAAACGGGGCGATATTTTATTAAGTAAACCTGTAGCGCGAAAGAATTTAGTAAACCCCAACTTTTGATAAACCAACAACGGAACTAATAAAACTCGTAAAAGATTGGGATAGGGAAACAGAGAAAATATTAGTTGACGAAAAAATTGATCTGGCAAACTGCGGGGATAATTTCGTTCAACTTGGTGACGAGTTGCAGAAATTAATTTGTCATACTGCACACCAGAAGGACAAGTACTCACACAAGCAAGGCATCCCAAACACGAATCAAAATGTTCTACGGTTGCCGTATTGAGAGCAATCTCACCCTCATTAATTGCATCCATTAAATAGATGCGTCCTCTAGGTGAATCCATTTCCTTACCCAGCACCCGATAACTAGGACAAGTCGAAAGACAAAATCCACAATGTACACAACTATCAATCAACTTTGGGTCAGGTGGATGATTAATATCAAACCCTTTCAAATTCTTTAAACTAGCCGTATTATTAACAGAATTATCTGAAACTTGCATATTTCTACCTTTCCCCTCTTCCTTTGCGTCCTTTGCGTCCTTGGCGGTAGCCTGTGGCAAGCCGCTTCGCGTCTACGTTTTCTTAAAACTAAATTCCACCCACAAACCGCCCCGGACTTAAAATATTCTTACTATCAAACTGTTCCTTAATACGGCGCATCAAAGGCAAAGCATTCCCCGTATAACCCCAAACATCTATTTGTTCTTTAACCGCCACTGGTGCTGACAGAATTGTTAAAAAACCACTAAAAGCTTGAGTGCGATCGCCTCCGGCGGAGCGTAGCTCATCGCGCACCTTCAAAACTTGATTTTTATCCTCTAATTGTAACAAACCTAAACCACTACTTATATGAATTAAACCCAACCCCACCTGAGTCAAAATCTCTACAGCAGCAGTAGGCAACACTCCTATTTTGCAGGTAATTACTGATTCTGTGACAGTACTATATATTCGTTCTTGCAATCTCTGCCATAGACTAGCTTCATCAGCGTCAGCAAAAATTGCCCCATTTAAACCTAACTTTTGACCTACTTCCAAAACTCGGTTTGACTGTTCTTTAACACTCTCACTAATACTCTGAAAACGGGCAATTAATCCCAATCCTTGACCCAAACCTAAGCTAGACACCAATTTAGTTGATAGCAAATCAGCTTGAACTGGTGTTAATGCCGAACCTCTAAGAATATCAGCCGCTTGGGATACAGCTTCAGCACTACCAGTTAGTACCACCGTCCCCGATGCCTCTGATAGCGGATACACACGGAAAGTCAATTGACTAATAAAGCCTAATGTGCCATAAGACCCAGTAAGCAACTTCATCAAGTCATATCCAGCAACATTTTTAACTACTCTTCCCCCAGCTTTGGCGATTTCTCCATCAGCACGGACAAAGGTAACACCTAGTAACTGGTCACGGACACTACCATAACGTTGCCGCAGAGAACCTGTATCACCTGTGGCAACAATACCGCCAATAGTTGCTGACTCCGGTGCTGTGGGGTCAAGGGCGAGAAATTGCCGCGATTTTGCCAAAAGTGCCTGGAGATCCGAGAACTTCATTCCAGCTTCTACTGTGACAGTCAAATCGCCAACAGCGTGTTCAATCAGTTGATTGATGCGTTCTGTACTAACTACGACATCAACGTCCTTAGCTAAACCACCCCAGCTAAGTTTACTGCCACTACCACAGGGGAGGACGCGCCAGTTGTGAGTGTGAGCTTTGGCGATGACTGCGGCTAGTTGTTGTTGGGTGCGAGGATAGACGATACAAGTGGGAGGTTTTCCAGAAGTTACAGCTTGTTGGATACGTTTTTGCTGGTCTATTTCGATATTTTCCCAAAGGCAAACAGCATTTTCTTCGCCGATAATAGATGCAAAATCAGTAGCGCACACGCCTTGCGGCTTGTCGTTAGATATCGCTTTCATTGAGTTTATTTTTTTACGCTCTACATCTAATTTACTGGCTAACCTGACCAAAAAAGCGTATTGCCATTAATATACGGTGGCTGTAGATGCCTAGGTTGGGCTACGCCAACACGAACCAAACGCTACTCATTTGCGATAAACAACGCTTGTAGCGAATGATATACCGATATTACCAACCTCAGAAATTATTAAAATCTCATTAAATGTTTACTTAATTGTCTAAACAGTCTTAACTGTCCTTGCATTTTCATTAAAAGAGTAAGAGTATGTTTATAGAAAATTACTTTAATTTTCCTTAACCATTAAGTTGATCTAAATACATAAGTTCTTCGCACTCTACTTAATGGTTAAGTTTGCTTTTTTCTCATTGATGTAATAAAGCGGAACTGAAAGGTTAGGTAATCCATTCTAAAACTAGAATTTCAGGTGGAATGAAACCATGAATATATTTAAGTACATCAAAAAGGTGATCGTTTTTGCCCTGGTTGTGTTTAGTTTGAGTTTGGCGCTTCAAAGCCCTAGCTATGCGGCAGCTTTAGAAGGAAAATGGAAGCTTACCTCCTTAAATAATTCTCCTGTTCCCGAACAATTTAATATTACAGTCGCCTTTGATCCTAATGAAAGCAGAATCACAGGTAATGCAAATACAGGATTTGCACCCGTGCCATACTTTGGCTCTTATAAATCGACAGAGAATACAGTCGAACTACTAGGGCCTGTAATAAAACCACTTATATATCTTGGCGAAGAGGGGGAGAAATATTTTTCTACACTAAATTCAGCCGAGTCTTATGATGTAAAAGATCAAAAGCTAACAATTACCGACTATTCCGGTAAAAAGTTGAGCTTTGTTAAAGCTGAATAAACTTATGATGTTCTTGTAAGCGGTTCCACATTTAAATTGCATATACTGGGCGGGCAGGATGCCATTAGTGTCAAGTTAAGAAAATTAGAGTCTTGTCAAGTGGGTAAAACTTAATGGTTAAACTCAAGACAGTGGTGTTGATACTAGTTATGAGTAAACCCCGCAAAAAACAAGGGAATCCAGATTTTCGGCATCGAGTTACCGTACCTGCCCCATCAAGCCAAGAGATAGAATCGCGGCTGTTTGAGTTAATCAATCCAGGTACATTTGCTAATCTCAAAGGTGTAAAAGACAAACAGCGTAGCTTGCGATCGCGGATACTAACCCTACCAGTGATGGCTGCAATAGTACTGAGTTTGGTGTATCGACAAATAAATTATTTAACAGATGTTCTCCGCTGCCTGGAAATAGAAGGATTACTGTGGGTTGAGGCAATGTCTGTGAGTCGGCAAGCGCTATCTCAACGACCAGAAAGCTTGCCAGCAAAGTTATTTATCAAGCTATATGAGCAAGTAATAGAGCGCCTAGCAGCCAAGAAAAATCCCGCAGAAGTTGACCCAAGGTGGTCATCGATAGCTGAAGAGTTTAGTGCAGTATGGATAGCGGATGCATCGACCTTGGAAGCCATCAAAAAACATTTAGGACAACTCCAAGAAAAAACAGGCGCAGTGTTGGCGGGGAAGATGCTGATGGTGGTAGAAGCATTTACTCATCGCCCAGTAGCAGCGTTTTTCGATGCCGACGCGAAACGCAATGAAACCAACTGGTGGCAAGAACTACAACTACGCTTACCAGTAGGTGGTTTACTGATCACAGATATGGGCTAATATTCTTGATCCGCAACAACTTTCACCACAGTTGGTTTGTGATTTGTATCGCCGACGTTGGCAAATCGAAGATGCATTTTTACTGACTAAACGCTTACTCGGTTTATCTTATCTGTGGCATTCCATTCCCTGTACCCATTCTGGATAACCCCCTAGTTTATCTCCTTCTACAGGTGTAATGCGATCGCAAAAATCATCCAGATCCTCAAAACCCAGTCGCTCAATCACTTCATCTTCTAGCGTTTCATTTCCCAATTTATCCCAACCATAAACCAAGGCTACAAGGTCTTCCAACTGGGGATAATCTTCCACTTGTTGCCAAGCAATAATAGTTTTAGCAGAAAAATGAGATCCATAGAATTAGAGACGCAATTAATCGCGTCTGTACAAGAGTTAGGAGTTAGTATTTGATGGCTTCTGATTCATAACTTATAACTCCTAACTCAATATGCGTCCATACACTGCTATCTTAATCGTACCAACTGGCGTTGGGGCTGCCATTGGGGGTTATGCAGGTGATGCTTTGCCTGTTGCCAAAGTCATAGCACAGGTTTGCGATCGCCTAATTACTCACCCCAATGTCCTTAACGGTGCAAGTTTATACTGGAATCTTCCAAATACTTTCTATGTTGAAGGTTATGGACTTGACAAATTTGCCTCTGGATGCTGGGGTTTGCGTCCAGTCCGCAACAATAAAGTAGGTTTGCTTTTAGACCAAGCTATTGAGCCAGAGTTGCGGCTACGACATATACAAGCAGCCGATGCAGTCAGAGCAACTCTGGGATTGACTCTAACAGATTATGTAATTACAGATGCACCATTAAATGTAGAATTACGGACTACAGCATCGGGAGCTAGTTGGGGAACAATTGGCAACCCAGATAGTTTATTACGAGCAGCTGAGATATTAATTAAAAAAGCGGGTGCAGAAGCGATCGCAGTTGTTGCCCGTTTCCCCGATGATATGGACTCAGAAGCAGTACAGAAATATCGCCAGGGTGAAGGTGTAGATCCTTTAGCGGGTGCAGAAGCCGTAATTAGCCATTTGCTAGTGCGAACCTTTCAAATTCCTTGCGCCCATTCTCCCGCCCTTTTAAGCGAACCTCCACAACCAGATTTATCTCCGCGTTCTGCCGCCGAAGAATTGGGTTATACCTTTTTGCCGTGCGTCCTTGTAGGATTAAGTCGTGCCCCACAATTTATAATAGATAAAGGAGCGATTGCATCAGAAAAAGGAGATATTTGGGCAGATGAAGTGGATGCTGCGATCGCACCTGCAAATGCTTGTGGTAGCAGTGCCTTACTGAGTTTAAGTCAAAGACAATGCCAAATAATTACAGTAGAAGAAAATAAAACTCTAATCAAAGTTCCTCCCCAATCGTTGGGGATCAAAGTTATACAGGTAAACTCATATTTAGAAGCTGTAGGCGTATTAGTAGCACACAAAGCAGGCATTAACCCCTCCGCTCTCCGTCCCAAACTATCACCTTTGCAGCCAGTAATTAAAAGTTAGGAGTTAGGAGAGAGGCGATTAATCGCGTCTGTACAGGAGTTGGAAGTTCTATCTTCCCC
>NZ_JAAGOG010000382.1:0-3058 GCF_010747425.1 Nostoc sp. UIC 10630 | reverse complement strand
ATTTTATTCGGGGGTTGTCTTGGTTATTGGGTATTGGTTATTGGGAATTGGGAATAGGTAAGTGGGAATTTGGAATTGGGAATTGGGAATTGGGAATTGGGAATTGGGAATTGGGAATTGGGAATTGGGAACTATTGATCAATAAATGATCAATGGACTTTTGTGGGAAGACCTGATTTTGAGGACTTAGAAGTTTATCAACTTGCTGAAAAGCTGGCTAATGAAATTTGGCACATTGTTAAAGAATGGGACAATTTCACTAAAGATACACTGGGTAAGCAAATTGTTCGGTCTGCTGATAGTGTTTGTGCGAACATCGCAGAAGGTAAAGGTAGGTACAACTATCAAGACAATCGACGTTTTGTCAAGATTGCCAGAGGGTCTTTGTATGAAACTATCAGTTGGCTGAGGTTAGCCTATGCTAGACAATTATTGACAAACGGACAGGTAAGTAAATTTAAACCAATTCTTGATGAACTCTTACCCAAGCTTAATGCTTATCTAAAATCCATAGGAAATAGAGAATAGAAATTAATTCTTTTCCCCATTCCCCATTCCCCATTCCCAATTACTGATATCCCTTCCAAGGCGTAACTTCAAGCGTGCCACTAGGTTTAAATATCACTTGGAAATGGGCGAGAGGTTGTTTATCGTTGGGAGCTGCTACATTGGAACCGTAGATAGCATTGAACATCTTCGGAAGAGGTGTTTCCCGAAAATAGTCAAATGCAACTTGGTTGAGTGGTTCATAATCAGCAATTACACCATCTTTGTTGACTGCTACCCGATATTTCAAATCTCGCGTAAAGGTGGGTTTGCCACTCCAAGTTTGCCGAACTGTAGTATAAAGCTTTTGGTTTAAATTTTTGACTATATTAGAGTCAGCAATTTTTGCACCCACTACCTCTGGTGTTCTAGCATATCCCCGCCAAGGGCTAACTTGCAGCACCCCTTGGGTAGTAAATACTACTCGAAATTGAGCGATCGGTTCATTGGAAATGGGAGGGCGGGTAGCTGGATTGTAAAGTACGTTCGGCAGAGGAGTTTGACCTACTCCTAAATTTGCCTCTTTATTTACTGCTTTATAACCGACGATCGCTCCATCCGCAGCTACACCCAGACGATAGATCAAATCTTGTTGCAATCCTGAGCGATTAGTCCAAGCTGGATGAACTTGGTTGTAAACTTGACGATTCAATGCACGTAACTGGGATGGATCGGTAATTTCTGGAACTGTATTTAAAAGTGCTTCTAAATCTTTAACTGCCGGCTTTCCATTAGCTGTAGGCGTTAGTGTGGGCCTTGCCGTAGCGATGGGTGTTGCAGCTGCTGATGCTGGAGGAGTGATATTGTTTATTGTAGAGCTACTTTGCTCATCTGTTGTTGGCTGTGGTGGACGCAGTTGGGGAGGTGGAATCAAGTTAAAGGCGATCGCAGCTACTGCTAAACTTGACACACCCACGGCAGCAGGTACAGCCTGCCTAACCAAAGCTTGACTAGCACCGCCATAGCGTCTGGTAACTGGTTGTAGTTCTAGAGAAAGTTCAGGTAAAGTTTGGGTATCAGCAAAAAACTGATCCACTGCTTCTACTAAATCGAACAACTGCACCGTATTCAAATCTATTTCAATTGGCGGACGTTTGGAATTGTTAGAGTGATCGAATCCCTCTGGAGTTCCTTCGGAATGTATGATTAATCTATGTCGGTTGCTGTCAACTTTCCGAAACTCTACTAGCTCCGATTCCTGATTGTGTGCTTGGGGATTAGGTACACTACTTAAAAATTCTTGGGCATACCCACTAACAGCCCTCACCAAACTTTCAAAAAATTCCCGCCCTCCCGTTAGGGGCTGATTATAACCAGATAAATAGCATTCTGCATTTACCAATATTGATAATTCCGGGCGCATTTCCTGGAAGTGTGCAGCCCTAGTGACATCACTTAACCCTTCTAAAAGCAGTGTACAATTAGGTAGACTGTACTTACGTTGAATATTCATTCCACTTCACCGTCAAAAAGACTAATCCAGAATCGCTGCATTCCAGCTGTACCAGTACAAAATAGTAATTGTCCTAACAAATTTATAGCTAGCTCATCTAATTTTTCATCAGAAGTTAATGCTAGTACACCAGAACGTCGGGCATTCATCCGGCTTTTAAAATGCGCTCTAAACCGCTCTAGGTAATTAGATAGACGCAAATTCTGTTCCAATGGAATCTGCTTTTCTTCCATTTGTTGACATATCATTAATAACTGGCGAATGACAACAGTTAAACGCCGCGCTATGTAGCAAGCAATGACTACCAGAGCTTTTGCTTCCATGATACTTAAGGGACGGCGGATATGCGCTCTCCGTAGCGGGTTAGAGCTACGCATCCGCCATAAATTCACCCTGTCTTTAACAATTCCTTTGAGATCCAACTCTTGAGCAAAACTCAAGATTGCTTCCGAACCACCAAGCTCTAAAGCTTCAATTGCCAATAAAATCAGGTCAATTTGCAACCGCGTTCTCCGAGGACAAGTCTTGGAAGCGATCGCAGGATCTGGCAAAGTGTCCAAAATCGTCGGCAATGAATCTTGAGTTGGACTGTTGAACGGCGTTAAACTTGCTGAGACATTCATTCTATAAATACCTTGTGCGGTTCCAACAGACTAGATAAAACAAATTTAAGATCAGTAGCCAAGACTTGAGCATTAGACTTATAGCAGTAGCATGACTACCTGATATATACATTACTTAACTCTTTCTACTCAAAGTTTTCCCTATATTGAAATCAAAGTTTTAAAACATAAGTTAATTCACCTCATTTCTGAATGTAATACCTTTTCTAGCTTGGTTTAGATTCTAATTATCGTCAACAAAGGACGAAGCTTCAGCCTTGATTCCCACTTGACCCCCAGCGTATGACATTATAGTGTACGATTTTTCAGGTATCTGAAAATTGGACATTAGGAATTAGGGAATTGGGAATTGGGCATTGGGAATTCATCAATAATCAATACTTCTTTTTTCAATAACTTACCCCGCTTCTCTTCTCACCCATTCCCCATTCCCCAT
>NZ_JAAGOG010000466.1:0-872 GCF_010747425.1 Nostoc sp. UIC 10630 | reverse complement strand
GCCGACACCACTAAAAAAAATATCCGGCTGATTGGCATGGAGGATGATTCACCGCTTGAAGTTTTGGTGAAAAACAAGATAGCCAACACAACTTTACACAAACCGCGCAAGGATGCCGTGCTGTGTAGCGATATTTTTCTCTCGGCATCCCCAGAATATTTTCGCCCCGATAATCCATCAAAAGCCGGCGAATGGGATAATCCCCGAATGTTGGACTTTGTTAAGGCTTCTCGCAGTTGGCTAGTCAATAACTATGGTGATAAGTGCGTCAGGGCAGAATTGCATTTGGATGAAGCTACTCCCCACATTCATGCCTATGTCGTACCCATCAACGAGAAAACCTTGCAGTTAAGCCACAAAGAAATGTTTGGGGGTAATGGTCGCGCTGCCAGCATTAAGTTATCCAAGTTGCAAGATAGCTATGCTGCTGCACTTGCTCCTTTGGGCATTGAACGAGGGGTTAAGGGCAGTAAGGCAACCCACACCAAAGTCAAAGAATATTACCAAGCCGTTAACAGTGAACCACTAAACAACGTCTGGTCGAATAAAAAACTTGAACCCGAACCTTTTGAATCAGCTACAAATTACGTTGCTCGGATTCAGAATGATCACCAATTCCATGTCCTCAACCACCAACTGGCTGACCGGGCTTTCATGCAAGAGCGATTGGAGAGGGCAGAGCAACGGGCTAGGGCCAGCGAGAAGGAACGACAGCAACTAGAGAAGCGGGTGCGATCGTTAGAATCTCAGACCAATCAACTGCGCGACTTGCCCTTGGAGGATGTGGCTTGGGAATTGGGGCTACACAATAGCCAAGGAAAATGGAAGGGTCACGGACACATCATTAATATAGATGGGCCCAAATTCTACGA
>NZ_JAAGOG010000080.1:0-32028 GCF_010747425.1 Nostoc sp. UIC 10630 | reverse complement strand
CACCACGGCCTCCTCCGGAAGCGGTGGAGTGGGCGTGATTCCACTGATCGCCAAGGGACGCGGTGAAAACGACAGTGCGACTTTCAACTGCAACTACCTGTTTGGCATCCGTGCCTCTGACAATGTGCTGGCCGCCGACTTCGAGGAAGGCCCTGGCGGTGGCGATGTGGGTCTGAACCACCCGGTCACCGGGACCACACCCATCACCAGCACAAGCCACAGCCCAAGCCACAGCGACGGTCTCAGCCACAGTGCAAGCCCAAGCCCAAGTCACAGCCCAAAGTATATACGAAGCGTTAGACACTGCTAATAAGTACCCTATCAATAGGTAAATCAACAATATACTAACTAACCAGTCCCAGGGAATGATTTTAGGAAATTTAATAGCTGATTTACCTGGAATTGTCTGTGAATTTAGCTTGCCTTTAGAATAGACAACTTCTTCTCTATGAACTGGTTCAAGAGCTAGTGAAGCCATTGCTTTTGGCTTTTCTAACATTGCTAACCATACGTACATCGACTCAGGACGATCTTTTGCCTCCAGCGCCATCCCCTTAAGAATTGCTTGATTTAATTGCTCACTGATTTTTGGATTAATTTGTCTAGGCGGAGTCAGAGAACTATTGTCTAGCTTGCGAGCCAGAGAAGTTGTGGGAGGTTGACCTGTCACTCCATAATAAAGTGCGGCAGCCAGACAGTAAACATCGACCGTTGGCTCCCGACTGCCTCTAGTCATCTGCTCATAGGGTGCAAACCCATGATTACCCGCATTACTTGTTGAACTCAAAGTTTTAGGCACAAGTTCTTTGGCAATACCAAAATCAATCAGAACCGCTTTGCCATTACTTCGCAGCATGATGTTTCCAGGGTGAGCATCTCGGTGTACTAGCCCTGCTTGATGCACCACCATTAAAGCTTCACCAATTTGGCGGATACAGGGTACAATCTCTACTTCTGGTAACGCTCCCCTGCGTCTAACTACCTGAAACAAATTTTCTCCTGGTATAAAATCCATTACTAGACAGTGAATACTATTTTCCCTAAACAGGTCAATTACCCCTACGATATGAGGATGTGGGTGTTGAGACAAACGCGCTAGTGTCCGCCCTTCTTGGATAAATCGCTCTATATACTTTTCAAATTCTGGATCATGGCTGAGATATTCATTGGGTGTCTTGATGACAACTGTCCGGTTTAGCTCAATATGCAATGCTTTATAAGTAATCCCAAATCCACCCTGTCCAAGGACTTTATCAATTACATATTTGCCACCTTGTAATCGTTGTCCAGTTGTCCAAGGCATGAAAACCCCTAAATAATTCGTAATTCGTAATTTGGAATTTGTAATTAAAACAGTTTAAAAAAGCTGGATATAGATAGGTGTTTTCTATGACTTAAGTGTGTTTCATAAATAATACAGTTTTGCAGAATTTTGCACAACACACAATGCAAGTTGAGCTAAATCTACGGTGTTTTTGTAGATGATGGACTAGGAGACTGTGACGGTTGATTAGATGGGTTGAAAATAGGAATCCAAGAAGGTATGGCTGCAAGTAAGCTTACAAAAACTGCGATCGCAGCTATCACTACTCCCCAAACCTGAATTTTTCGCTCCCAATTTGAGTTAGTGTTAGAGGATACAGTTGAGACAGGCTGAGGAGTTTCCCCTGTTAACCCCAAAGAGTCGAGCCATTCTCGCATTGATTGAGGACGTTGCTTAAAATCTAGCTTCATCCCTGTTAAAATTGCGCGGTTGGTGCGATCGCTAATCTGAGGATTATGTTCTTTCGGAGCTACTAAACGAGCGTTATCTACCTTCCGTTTAAACGCATCTACTGGTGTTTTTCCAGTCAGAAGCACATAAAGAGTTGCCGCCAAAGAATAGATATCGCTATATGCCCCAGTTGGTTTAGTATGTTGAGCATAAAGCTCAGGTGGTGTAAATCCCTCAAAAGTTTCCTTGGTTCGATTTGTGGTTAAGATGTGGTCAAAATCCAGAGCTAAACCAAAATCGATTAGCACCGCTTCAGGTTGTCCTTCTCGCACTCGCAAAAAAATATTTCCTGGATGTACATCTCGATGAATCAATCGATTTTCATGCACAACTATTAAAGCTTCACCAATTTGCAGAATATAACGTAGTGCCTCTTGTTCAGAAAGAATTTGTTGGCGACGATCAGCTAAACTGACTCCATCTACATACTCCATTACCAAACACAAACGGTCTGCTTCCTCAAAGGAGTCTACAACCTCCACAATATACTTATGCTTACATTTCTGAAGCTTTAAAGCCTCCCGCAAAAACATTGTCTTTAGCCGTCCGCGCTCCGACTGGTTAAGGGAATTTAGTAAATCATCATTTAAAGTTTTAATGACTTGGCGATCGCCTTTCTTATTTTTTACTAAATAAGTAATACCAAACCGTCCCCTTCCCAATTCCTTTTCAATAGTATATTTGCCACCTTGCAACGGATCACCTGCTACCCAAGCCATCTTTGCAACTCCCAATATATTTGTATTAATCTTCACACAAGTAAATCTTGACAAGCTAAATTAGTTTTGAGAAAGAGAGCGATGTCTACGACGGGCTATGCCTACGCTTTTTTCTCCCACACCCTAAAATTGCTAAAGTGAATTCTAGAATAGGCTTTCACCCCGCATAACTTTTATGACTACTGTCACCTTAGAACTACCCGAAGAAATATTCTCTGCTCTGCGCCTGTCACCTAATGAGTTTGTCCGTGAATTGCGTTTGGCTGCGGCCATACACTGGTATGGACGTGGTGAAATTTCCCAAGAGAAAGCAGCTAATATCGCCGATTTAGATAGAACAGATTTTCTCTTGGCTCTATCCCGTGAACAAATCGATGCTTTTATTGTTGATTTTGATGACTTACAACGGGAATTAGAACGTGGCTGAACCACCTGTAATTAATGCTTCACCTTTAATTTTTTTATCTAGAGGTGGTTTCCTGGATTTGTTGCAGTTATTGGGTGAAGAGTTTTTAGTTCCATCAGCAGTAGCTGTTGAAATTCAGCAAAGAGGCGTACAAGACCCGACTGTTGTAGCACTTTCACAAACAAACTGGTTAACAGTTGTAGAAGCACCTTCAACTCCTGAGATTATCCAATCTTGGGATTTAGGCAAAGGCGAATCATCTGTTTTGACTTGGGCGTATACCCACCCTGGTACAGAAGCAATTATGGATGATCTTGCCGCTCGTAGATGTGCAGCAGTACTGGAGATTCCTGTACGAGGAACATTAGGTATAGTTTTGAGAGCAAAGCAACGCGGCAAAATAACAATGGCACGACCAGTTATAGAGAATTTACGTTCATCAGGAATGTATCTTTCTGACCGTGTGATCAATCAAGCACTGGCATTAGTCGGCAAGTAGTAAGCGATCGCCCCATCTCCCCTTCCACTGCTAAACTAAAAAACAACCCTTACATCCTGCAAAGGTAGTCTTATGACCTCTGCAACCGACCCATCCACCGCGCTGACCCCGTTTCCAGACCATACGCAGCTTCCTGAATCTGACGGTACTTTCGTGAAAAACTTTCAGGAACATCCCCAAAGCATTCTCCTAACGGACTCTATTAAACCGATATTGCAAAAACGTCACCCTGATGGGCAATACTGTATTGGTCAAGATAGCGGTATCTACTGGCGCATTACTGACCCTCCAGAAAAAGGCGCAGAAGCACCAGACTGGTTCTATGTAGGGAATGTACCACCTACTCTGGATGGACAAACGCGCAGGTCTTATGTATTATGGCGAGAGTTTATTGCTCCATTGATTGCATTAGAATTTGTCTCTGGTGATGGTAGTGAGGAGCGAGATAAAACTCCTTGGAAAGGGAAATTTTGGATTTATGAGCAGGTGATTCGTCCTCCCTTCTACGGCATTTATGAAGTGAATAAAGCCAGCGTAGAAGTTTATGAATTAATTGGTGGACAATATCAGTTATTAACAGCAAATGAACGCGGACATTATCCCATACATCCTTTAGGAGTTGAGTTAGGGATTTGGCAGGGACAATATTACAATATGGAATTACCTTGGCTACGCTGGTGGGATTTGCAAGGTAATTTGTTATTGACTGGTGAGGAAAGAGCCGATCGCTTAACTGCTCAATTGCGATCGCTAGGTATCGAACCAGAGGTTTAAGTATTTGGTTTAAGGGTGCGATCGCTCTGACGTTACCGGAGGCGATCGCGCCAATTTTCGATTTGCCTGGGGAAGGTAAACAAGTAATAAACTAGGTACATAGAGGCGCGAAATTTCGCGTCTTTGTCATTTGGGGAGATAGTAGGATTGAAGTACACCAGTTAAAAAGCCTCATTAGTTGATGTATCAACACGGAACATCACTAATAACTGAGTGAACAAACAAATGTTAAAACTAAGGAGTAAGCGCTGTGACAGATTTGAGTGACTATAATCCAGAATTAGCTGATGAAGAAACTTTAGAAGAAGAAGATCAAGAGGAAAAAGTTACTTTTCAGTATGATCCTGATAAAATTAACATTGTAACTAGGGAACCAACAATAGAGTTATTGCTTAAAAGAATCAATGAAGAAGCCCTTGATTTAGCACCTGATTTCCAACGTCATGCTGATATATGGAAAGAAGATGCCCAAAGCAGGCTTATAGAATCTATTATTATCCGCATCCCCATACCAGCATTTTATATAGATGCTACTAATGAAGATAAATGGTTAGTAGTCGATGGATTACAGCGTCTATTTGCACTCAAGCGCTTTATTCTTGATAAAAAACTCAAATTATCTGGATTAGAATATCTTACAAATTTGGAAGGTAAAACCTACGATGAAATTGATCGCAGATACCAACGCCGCCTTGAAGAAACTCAACTAACAGTATATTTGATTGAAAAAGGTACACCTCCAGAAATTAAATATAATATTTTTAAACGCATTAATACAGGAGGGCTTGCTTTATCTCCTCAAGAATTACGCCATGCTCTTAATCCTGGTAAGGGAACAAAGTTTTTAACTAAACTTGCTGCATATCCAAAATTTCAGCAGGTAGTAAAACTTGGAGATGACCGGATAATGCGTATGGATGATCGGGAATTTATACTAGGCTTCTTAGCCTTTACTTTGACTCATTATAAAGATTATGCCGACAACAGAGATACTTTTTTAACAAAAGCACTATCTAAGACAAATAAACTCTCTGAAACTGAGCTACATAACATTGAAAATAATTTTCAAAGAGCAATTCTAGCTAACTGGAACATCTTTGGTAAAGATGCATTTCGGAAAATATCTAATTTTCAGAAAAGAAAGTTTCCTATAAATAAAGCTCTATTTGAATCTTGGTCAGTACTTCTGAGTAAATTGAGTGATGATCAAATACAAGTTTTAGTAGATAAAAAACAAAAATTGATTAATATATTCAAGACATATATAGACAATGACAAATATTTTTTAGAATCTATATCTCAGGCTGCTGAGAAAGTACAGTATAGATTTAGTACTATAGAAAAAATAATTCAGGAAGTGCTTTCATGATTAGTTCTCTTCGCCTGATAAATTTCAAACGTTTTGATAATCAGTTCCTTGAATTTAGACCTTTAACACTAATTTCTGGTCTTAATAGCACTGGAAAATCTTCTGTACTTCAATCATTACTATTACTACGTCAATCATATCAACAGGGTTTATTGCCAAAAACTGGCTTGGCGCTAAATGGTGATTTAGTAAGTATTGGTACAGCACAGGATGCTCTTTGTGAAGGTGCAAAAGATAATTATATAAGTTTTGAGATTATCTCAGAAAAGTATGAATATATATGGAATTTCAATTACAACCCAGATAAAAAAGAAGAAGATGTCTTAAATGTCATTTTAGAACCAAATGACTCCGAAATTTTTAAATCAAATATTTTTAGTAAATATTTTCACTACCTTCAAGCAGAACGTATTGGGCCACGTTCATTTAATGAAATGTCTGATTATCAAGTTAGGCGACTTAGACAAATTGGTACTAAAGGAGAATATACAGCCCATTTTCTTTATATTTATGGAGATGAACCAATTTTTATCTCCAATCTCAGCTATCCAGAAGCAAAATCAATGAATCTGATAGATCAAGTGGAAGCATGGATGAGAGAGGTTAGTCCTGGTATACGTATCAAAATAGAAGCTAACTCAGCGATGGGTTTGGTGACTATAAAATATTTTTATGGAGATAGTAATCGTTATCGTGCAACCAACGTTGGTTTTGGGATTACTTACACTTTATCAATTATTGTAGCTATACTTTCATCTCCTCCTGGTACACTAATCCTAGTTGAAAACCCAGAGGCTCATCTCCATCCTAGAGGACAAGCGAAAATGGGAGAACTATTAGCGCTTGCCGCTAGTTGTAATATTCAGGTTGTAATAGAAACTCATAGCGATCATGTTTTAAACGGGATTCGTCTTGCTGTTCATGGCGGTATTATTCCCCCAGATTATGTCCAGTTGCATTACTTTCAGCAACAAGAAAAACAAGGACAAGCTTTGACAGAGGTAATATCACCACGAATTAATCGCAGTGGAAGAATTGACAAATGGCCAGATGGTTTCTTTGATGAATGGGATAAGAGTTTGGAAGTTTTATTAGAACCGGTGGGAGAATAAAACGGTGGATTTAGAAATCGTTTTTAATGAACTCTCCTTACACACTTATGCTTCTGATATTACTACAGCAAGACAATTGATGACAGAATTCATCAATACAATACTTTCAATCAAGCCTCCCAGTGGAAGCAAGAGAAAGCTTTACACTAAAAGCGATTTTAATTACTTAGAACTTGCACTAGATTATAGAGTAGTGCAGTGGCGTAACGATCCAGATGTAGATTTAGAAGCTCGAAGATTCCTTAAAACTCTTCAAGATAAAAACGATCTGCCTTTAGCAGATATTCTAGATCCGGGAATTGAGGTAAGTTATCAAGGACAACAAGCTATTGGACTTTATTATGCTTTTGTGTTTAATTCTCTTGCAGTGAGCCTAAAATCTGAACCACAGTGGGATTGCAGTAGCTTGCAGTTGCAGGTAATAACAGTAGATGAAGAGGAACAAGAAGAGCCATTAATTATCAGGTATGAAAATGTGTTACATGCCAGTTGTAGTAATCATGTGCAGGAACACTATGATTGGATTGACGGTTTTCAAGAGCGTATACGTCAAGGAGTTAGTGACGGCTTAGATTTATGGAACCGTAGAGGAGAATTATTCCCTTCTCTAGTCTTTTGCGAAAGTGTTAGCAAGCAGATACAAAGCCTTGGGAATGGTAGCTCAATGTTACGACAAATTGTGAGAAAGTTGTTTGAACTAGAAAACGGCTGTAAAACTTGGACTGATGGAGATTTTAATTTAGACATTCTTGCTAGTAAAGCTACTCCAGAAAGTGACTCTAGGCTTCAAAAGTTAGAGGATAAGTTAATCTTTAAGTGTCCTGATGATGTGTATCGCCTATTCAGTTTGCACTTAAGAATGACTGGTGCAGGAGCTTGGCGGCTTCATTTTTCTACAGAATTAGGGGCTGGCAAAATAATCATTGGGTATATCGGCCCAAAAATACAATAGATCAATCTTTAATCAGAAGAAGAAATTGATTTGAACCGAGTTTTGTAGAAAGACTGCGATCACTAGGTATCGAACCAGAAACCTAGTATGGCAAGAGTTACTGATAGATGCCAATCGCTTAAACAAGTTAACCGGAGCTTTACTGTTTAACGTTTTCCGATGGCCCCACATTTGCAATTTCATAGCCAGTAGGATAGCTGGGGATAGGAGAGTCAATATAAAAATTAGGGTGATTCCGAGGTGGAAATAACCGGATTAATCTGGCTCGGATTTTTAGTAGACTTACCATAGCCGATCGCAACAATGGCGAAGGATAGGGAAAACCAAAGGCATCAAGCATGGTGTCATCTAACAAAGCGTAGATACCTGGTTTGATAGTAGAACCCATCCACGAAGGAAACCAACTTAAAAATAAATCGCGTGTAGCTTCTCCAACTCGACGATTTGTATCTGAATAGCGAAAGTTTTGGCGTTCGTAGTCAAGGTTATAGCGCTCGAATTCTTCGTAGGTTTCAGGGATATTCTGAATCTGCATTTGCTTACCTACTTCTCGCCAGAAGTAAAAAGACGCTAATTTTTCTTGTTCGCACATCAGCCGCCAACCAAACTGCACATTCCAACGGATAGGCTCGAAAATGAAAGTTGAAAGTACATACAGAAAATCACCGTTGTCAATCTTGAAGCGTCCGTGGAGTGCATTCATGCGTTGCAGGGCTTGTTTGCCGCGATCGCTATCATAACCCCACTTAATCATCTCTCCAACAATTATTGACGTATCATCGTAGCGTTTTTGTGGACAATGAGTAAATTCTCCTGTCTGATTCAGCAATTTAGAGATACTAGGAACGCAATAAGTTCGCATCAAAGCAACTTCGAGCGATCGCGTCATATCCCAAGGAAACTCATAGCCATTCATCAAGTGATAAATCCGGCAATGATCTTGC
The DNA here is from genome assembly GCF_010747425.1 of Nostoc sp. UIC 10630. Classification (NCBI taxonomy): domain Bacteria; kingdom Bacillati; phylum Cyanobacteriota; class Cyanophyceae; order Nostocales; family Nostocaceae; genus Nostoc; species Nostoc sp. UIC 10630. Next base: position 23,479 of record NZ_JAAGOG010000080.1, on the reverse strand, counting down.
ACTGGATCGAGTTGCTGAATTAGATGAAGATTTTGATAGCGATTGAGAAGCATCTAAAATTTCTCTGTATTCAATTCAGTTATTTATTCACATCCAGCAACCGCGAAGTTTCTAAACGACTCATCCACTTTTCTAAATAAACTCGATTACCTTTTTCTTCATTTGGATCTTTAGTATCCAAAGGATAAGGCATCAGTCCCAAAATCGTTGCTGTTGTAACACAAAACATCGATTTTTGGAAACTCATGCAAATTTGTACCCGCAAATCATCTTCACCCCGAAGACTACGACGATAAATTTCGTGCAAATACTCTGGAAGATAATGACGCATATCTTGCATCAACAAGGTAGGAGGAATACCCGCGCCGCCGATGGGCAAAGGATCGGCGTACAATGCGCCATACTGAAATCGCGTTTGATCTGGCGGAATTTGATAACCTTGGGCGTTGTATGAAACTGTACCGTGGAAAGGAGTTCCCCGGAAGAATACTGCTTCTACATAAGGTATTGCTGTATCTGCTAAGAAAGTCAAACCAACGCTTTTAGGAATGATTTCATAGACTTCACCCCGAATTTTGACGGCGTAGGTAATTGGGTTTGATGCATTTGCCACTAACCCTGCTTTAATATGTTCTACAACTTCGGAAATCGATTTTATTTTGCCTTGGTCGTAGAGGTCTGATAAGCTGAGGAAGATATCAGCCATGACTCGCCAAAATTGACCTAAACCTGTGTAGTAAGCAGAGACACGCAATTGTTCTGTTAAGAAATCTGGAAACAGTTGGTTAATACCCAAAATTAAGGGATTATTTTTAAATTTTACGGCAATAACGGCTTGCGCTCTTTCTTTAAATTCTGTTGTATCTAAATATGTATCTAGTCCGCCGCCACCATGCCACATCATGGCTTTCATACAATATTCGGCATACTCAAAATTAATTCGATTATGCCACCAGTGGCGGAGTAATTTCTCAACAGAAACCTCTCCATTAAAGTATTTAAAAAATGGGAAAAATATTAAAAACTGATACTCGGCAATATAGTTAAGATTTTTTGAGTAGGCATCTAAAACTACACCATAGCTTTTAAGAATACCAACTACTTCTAATACATTGTCTGGACTATTGGGAAGTAATGCTTCTCCTTTTTGCAGCCGTTCAATATACTCAGCTAAGGGATTGTGAGCCGCTTTTTTTTTAATAGTTACCATTGCTATCTCTCCAAAAAGTATAGGGACTGGGTACTGGGTATTGGGTACTGGGTAGTGGGTACTGGTTACTGGGGATTAGACATTGGGTATTATGTATTCAGAAAAATCTTCCCTAGTCCCTAATTCCTAGTCCCCAGTCCCCAGTCTCCATTCCCTACTCCCTAATCCCCAGTCCCCATTGCTTTCTCCAAGGACACTGCTACTACTACATTTTGGCTATTCACCATTGCTGTAATTGTTGGTTCAGTCCAGCGTGCTAACCAAGCGGGTTGAATGCCGAAAATCACAATCAGCACAGCTAAAATTGCTGCTGGGGCGCGATCGCTCCAATACACACGTGGTAAGTTAGTAACTTGTGCAGACAAGCGGCCAAAAAAGGCGCGGTCGAGGAGTATTAGAAAGTAAACCGCAGTTAAGCCAGTACCAAGCATTGATAGTAAAGTTTGCACTGGAAAAACTGGGAAACTGCCCCGAAAAATGATGAATTCGGAAATAAACCCTACCATTCCTGGTATCCCAGCACTAGCCATAACTCCCAAAACCATTAGGCTACCAATTACAGGCATACCCCGTTCTGGGTTCAGCAATCCTTGGAGAACATCTAAATCTCGGCTTCCGGCTTTTTTATACACAACCCCTACCAGCAAAAACAGCATGGCGGAAATTAAGCCGTGGCTAATCATCTGCATTACAGCACCTAAAACGCTTAATGGTGTAGATGCCGCCGTCGCTAACAGCACATAGCCCATGTGTCCAATGGAACTGTATGCTACCATTTTTTTCATATCGGTTTGAGCGATCGCGCAGGATGCACCATACAATACACTTATCACTGCCCAAGTCGCTAACCAAGGAGCCACATAAGCCCAAGCTTCTGGTAACAAGTTCATACCAAACCGCAGTAAGCCGTAAGTTCCCAACTTCAACAACACCCCAGCCAACAACACGGAAATTGGTGTGGAAGCTTCAACGTGAGCATCTGGCAACCAAGTATGAAAGGGAACTAAGGGAATTTTAATCCCGAAACCGATCAAAATCCCCCCTAGCAGTAAAAGCTGTGTCGCTAAGGGTAAAGTCGTAGGGTTTAAGGTTGCTAGTGCAAAGCTAGAGGAACCACTCAGCCAAACCATGCCGAGGAAACTTGCCAAAATCAAGATTCCCGAAACGGCGGTATAAATAAGAAATTTTGTAGCCGCATAACCCCGCTTTTCCCCACCCCAAATAGCTATCAACAGATATAGCGGAATTAATTCTAATTCGTAAAACAGGAAAAATAACAGTAAATCCTGTGCCAGAAATGCTCCAGTCACCCCAGCGCTCAATAATAGGATCAAAGAGTAATAAAATTTCGGGCGCTGTAGAGATTCATCGCTACTGTAGATGGCAATAGAAGTTAGCAATCCATTCAAAACCAGCAGTGGCAAAGATAAACCATCAATTCCGAGGTTATAGTTTAAACCTAAGACATCTATCCAAGGTACAGACTCAGCAAACTGTTGAGTGATTTCCCCCGGATGGAATTGAATTGCTAGTACGATTGTCCACAAGAAAGCGATAATAGCAAAGACCAAAGCCACGCCACGGGCAAATTTACCATTGATACCAGAGGGCGAGAAACCAATTAAAGCTGCACCGATTAACGGCACTAGAATTAAAACACTAAGCATAAGCAGATATGGAATGGGGAATGGGGAATTGGGAATGGGAAAAAACTCTTACCCAATCACAAATGACAAATGACCAATGACAATATCTTTAAAAAGGCAATTTATCTAGTAAACCCGATGACCAGCCGATAAAGAAAACCAGGACGCTGACAACTGCAAGGATGGTCAACATATAGCCCTGAGATTGCCCAGAAATGCTGTACTTTAAAGTTTGTCCGCCAAAAATCGTCGCAAACCCAACTAAGTTTACTAGACCATCGACTAAATAGCGATCGCTCCAAGCAGAAATTCTAGATAGCAGTGCGACTGCACTCACCACCGTTACGCGATAAACTCGGTCAATATAAAAATCATAACCTAATAAGTCTTGCACAAATCTCCACGCCAAGAATCTAGATCGTGACCAAGCTTTGTGCAGATAAACTGTAGAACCGATAACTACTCCCAGCACAGTAGAAGAAAACAACGCTAATGCTACATACCAATTAATACTTTCCCAATCTGGTAGTAAGTACCATTGCTGTAACATCAAAGGTAAAAGCAGAGTCAAGACTGTGAGAGTCACCATCGGGAAGGCCATTTGCCAACCAACTTCTGGCGTGCGTCGGGTCTTTTGTTGCGGTTTTCCCCAGAAGACTAATCTGAATACTCTAGTTAAGTTCAATGCTGTCAAGCCATTGACCAATAATAAAACCCCAATCACCCAAGGGCTAATATTCACGAAACCGTCTGCCCATCCTAGCATTGCCCAGAAGCTTCCCAATGGTAGAAGTGTTACCATCCCCGCCGAACCGACAATAAAGGCGGTGGTGGTGGCTGGCATCCGTGACCAAAGTCCGCCCATTTCTGTTAAGTCTTGGCTTTGGGTAGTTAAGATGACTGAACCGGAACTCATAAATAATAATGCTTTAGCGATCGCATGAGTTAACAGCAACATCAAGGCCACACCCCCTTGCTGCAACCCTACCGCTAAAAACACTAATCCCATGTATGCACTGGTGGAATGAGATAGCGATCGCTTAATGTCAATTTGAGCTATAGATACTAATGTCGCCCCAATTGACGTTACTGTACCCATGATTACCAAAGCATTCAAGGCAACTGGCGACAGTGCTAACAATGGTTGAAATTTATACAGTAAATAAGCGCCACCAGCGACTACCAGCGAGTTTCGCATTACCGAAGCAGGATTGGGCCCTTCCATCGCCTCATCTAACCACAGGTGCAGTGGGAATTGGGCACATTTTCCAGCCGGCCCAGCAATTAACGCCAACCCCAGCAATGTTGATGTGACTGGGCTTAAATTAGCTGTTTGCGCCCACTCATATAAATCCGAAAAGTTCAAACTACCGGACAAGGTGGAAAGTGTCACCACAGCCATCAGCAGCAACAAGTCTCCTACCCGTTTAGTCCAAAACGCATCTCGCGCCGCCGTCACTACTAGCGGTTGAGCATACCAGAATCCCACTAGCAAGTAAGTCGAAAGTGTCAGAACTTCTAAAAGGGCATAGCTGAGAAACAAAGAATCGCTGATTGCTAGACCAGTCAACGCTGCTTCAAAAAATCCTAGCAACGCAAAAAAACGCGCCAGCGACCAGTCCTTTTCCATGTAACCCAGAGCGTAAACTTGTGCCAGTAAGCTTAAACCTGTAATTAAAACTGTTGCCCCAATACTGACTGGTGAGAGTTCCAAGCTAAAAGATAAGTCTAAATCAGCAGCTTTAAACCACGACACCAGTAGATTTTCTGGTTCTCTATCCCAGATATTTTTAAATACAAATAGACTATGGACAAAGGCCACAACAGTTGTCAACAAGTTTATGTATGCCGCAGGTCTTGGCCCTGTTCGCTGAATTATTCCTATTCCCCAGGGCAACGTCAAAATTGCACCTAATAAGCTATATAAAGGCACAAACCAACTTGTTGAAAATAGAAATTGATCCATTTAAATTTACCTTTATGACTCAGCCTTTATTTTAAAAAATCTTTCAAACAATTATTTATTTAAAAAATAAATTTAGTAAAATATCAACATTTTTTTACTATTGTTTAAACTAAACTATCCAAAGTATTTTTACTTTACTTTCCCCTACTAAACTTTGATAAAATATAACTTTACATACGCAAAAGCATTTACTTGCCTTAACCTAACCTCTGTTTTTACATTTGTATTTCTACTTTGAGCAGAGTAATTTATACGATATATTTGAAAAGATTATATACTTTTCACCTAGTCGTTGTACATCCAGCAAAATTCGAGGAAAGATAGATACAGTAAAAGATACAGCCGCCGCTCTTCCCTCACCAGATAGAATTAGTCTTGGTTATGAATGTCGTTTTGTAAATGTGATAAAGAAATTATAAAGCATAAGTGGCTGCTCAAGTAATTCAGTAAACTTTAATTGCTCAAAAGCCTAGATAAATATTTGTTAAGTTTTTTAAAACTTTCTTATCATAAACTATTATAGTAATTTATATTGCCAGGAACGCCAAGCTTTCCTATGCTTAATTTGGAAGTGTTTTCTTAGCTATAAGATCAGGCTCTCCCCGTCAAAAAATTCAAACGACAGTACAGATTGCATTAATTTTGTAGGAGTTCTGCGATGCCAATTGCAGTTGGAATGATTGAAACGAAAGGCTTTCCAGCAGTTGTGGAAGCTGCTGATGCGATGGTGAAAGCCGCCCGTGTCACCTTAGTAGGGTATGAAAAAATTGGTAGCGCTCGCGTCACCGTGATAGTTCGGGGAGATGTATCGGAAGTGCAAGCTTCTGTAGCTGCTGGGGTTGAAGCGGCAAAAAGAGTATTTGGTGGTGAAGTGTTGTCCACTCACATCATTGCTCGTCCTCACGAGAACCTGGAATACGTCTTGCCGATTCGTTACACCGAAGCTGTGGAACAGTTCCGTACCTAAAAGCTGTTTAAACAAAGTAATTAACGCTCTTTGCTTTTTTGAGCATCACTTTTGTCCAAGGCTAAAAACTTTAAATAGGGATTAAAACTAATGTCAATTGCAGTAGGAATGGTTGAAACGCTGGGCTTTCCAGCAGTAGTGGAAGCTGCTGATGCGATGGTGAAAGCTGCTCGTGTGACTCTAGTCGGGTATGAAAAAATCGGCAGTGGTCGAGTTACAGTAATTGTCCGGGGTGACGTTTCGGAAGTGCAAGCTTCCGTAGCCGCAGGTGTTGAATCAGTGAAGCGAGTCAATGGTGGACAAGTGCTGTCTACTCACATCATTGCTCGTCCTCACGAAAACTTGGAATACGTCCTACCAATTCGTTATACAGAAGACGTAGAGCAATTCCGGGAAAATGTGAACGCAATTCGTCCTTTCGGTAGAAGACCGTAATTTGTAATGCAAGTCGCCAAAGTTCGCGGCACAGTAGTTAGCACCCAAAAAGATCCAAGTCTAAGAGGTGTGAAACTACTGTTGTTACAATTTGTAGATGAAGACGGAAACATCCTCCCACAATATGAGGTAGCAGCAGATAGTGTGGGAGCAGGTGTAGATGAGTGGGTACTTGTCAGTCGTGGCAGTGTTGCTCGTCAAGTTATTGGCAACGAACAGCGACCACTAGATGCAGTGGTAGTGGCGATCATAGATACAATTTATGTTGAAGATCGCATGATTTACAGCAAAAAAGATCAATATCGATAGTCATTTAGTCATTGGTCATTGGTCATTGGTCATTAGTGAACAACAAAGGAAAAATGACAACGGACAAATGACTTATGACAATATAGGAGGAATCTCGCAATGGCAGTCCGCAGCACGGCAGCACCCCCAACTCCGTGGTCAAGGAATTTAGCTGAACCCAAAATCCATCAAACTGCTTTTGTACATTCATTCTCCAATCTGATTGGGGATGTACGAATAGGTGCAAATGTAATCGTTGCTCCGGGGACTACGATTAGAGCGGATGAAGGCACACCTTTTTATCTTGGTGAAAACACTAATATTCAAGATGGTGTGGTCATTCATGGGTTAGAGCAAGGTCGAGTAATTGGTGATGACCAAGAGAAATACTCGGTATGGGTAGGTAAAAATGCTTGCATTACCCACATGGCTCTAATTCACGGGCCAGCTTATGTAGGCGATAATTCCTTCATTGGCTTTCGCTCTACAGTGTTTAATGCCAGGGTAGGTGCAGGTTGCATCGTGATGATGCACGCTTTGATTCAAGACGTAGAAATTCCCCCAGGTAAATATGTACCTTCGGGAGCGGTAATTACTAGCCAGCAGCAAGCTGACCGCTTGCCAGATGTGCAAGATCAAGATAAGGAATTTGCTCATCATGTGGTTGGGATTAATCAGGCGCTACGAGCTGGTTATCTTTGTGCTGCGGATAGCAAATGTATAGCACCCATTCGGGATGAGAACGCTAAATCTTATACAGGTAATGGTATTACTGTTTTAGAGTTGGAAAGGAGTAGTGAAGTGGCGAGCAATAGCTTGGGTGCAGAAACAATAGAGCAGTTGCGCTATCTATTGGAACAAGGGTATAAGATTGGTACAGAACACGTAGACCAGAGACGGTTCCGCACGGGTTCTTGGACTAGTTGCCAACCAATTGAACCGAGATCCATCGGTGAAGCGATCGCAGCATTAGAAAGCTGTGTAAGTGACCATAGCGGAGAGTATGTCCGCCTTTTTGGTATTGACAAAGATAGACGACGTGTGTTAGAAAGCATCATCCAACGCCCGGATAGTGATTTTAAACCAGCTACCAATTTTAAGGCTCCGGCTAGTAGTCATAGCAATGGCAGCTACAGCAGTAATGGTAATGGTAACGGTAACGGCTCTAGCAGTGGCAAAGTCAATGGCGAAACTGTAGAGCAAATCCGCCAACTTTTGGCAGGTGGTTACAAAATTGGCATGGAACACGTAGACGAGCGCCGTTTCCGTACTGGTTCCTGGACTAGCTGCAAGCCAATTGAAGCAACTTCCATAAATCAAGTAATTTCCGGCTTGGAAGAATGTATACAAAGCCATCAAGGCGAGTATGTGCGTTTAATCGGCATTGATACCAAAGCCAAACGGCGGGTATTAGAAACGATTATCCAACGTCCAAATGGTCAAGTAGCCTCCTCTGGTAGTCAGAAATCATCATTTACTAGCAGCAGTGGAGGCTCTGGAAGTGCTACGGCAACAGCTACCAGTAACCGTTTGAGTACTGAAGTAGTAGACCAACTCCGGCAATTATTGGCTGGTGGGTATAAGATTAGCCTTGAACACGTAGACGAACGACGGTTCCGTACAGGTTCCTGGACTAGTACCGGTCAAATTCAAGCCTCCTCAGAAAGAGAAGCGATCGCAGCCGTAGAAGGACACCTTGGTGAATACCAAGGGAAATATGTGCGCTTAATTGGTATTGACCCCAAAGCCAAGCGTCGGGTATTAGAAACGATTATCCAACGTCCAAATGACCAAGTAGCCTCCTCTGGCAGTCAGAAATCATTTACTAGCAGTGCGCCTTCTGCTACAGCTACAGCAACAGCTACCAGTACCCGCTTGAGTGCTGAAGTTGTAGGCCAACTCCGACAATTATTGGCTGGCGGCTCCAAAATTAGCCTTGAACACGTAGACCAACGGCGGTTCCGTACAGGTTCCTGGACGAGTACCGGTCAGATCCAAGCCTCCTCAGAAAGAGAAGCGATCGCCGCCGTAGAAGCACACCTTGGCGAATACCAAGGTGAATATGTGCGCTTAATTGGTATTGACCCCAAAGCCAAGCGTCGGGTATTAGAAACGATTATCCAAAGACCATAGCAGGTACTGGGGAATGGGGAATGGGGAATAGGCAATAGGCAATAGGCAATAAGAACTGAGAACGAAGCAGGGTAAAGATAACTATTGATTATTGACTAATACCCAATTCCCAATTCCCACTTGCCCTGAGCGTATCGCTAAAGCGAAAGCTCCGCTAACGCGTAGCGTCTCGTAGAGAAGCCGTTCGCATAGCGTCTCGCAGGGAAGGGATTCCCAATTCCCAAATTACTACCTTTCCCAAAACTTGAAATTGATACTACTTCCAGGAGCGCGACGGTAACGGCGGGTGTTTCTTCTTGTTTGCCGTTTGTTGATTCTGTCGTTTGTTGGTTCAACTTCGCCCTCTTCTAATTCTTCAACTTGCAACTGAGTTCTAGTTTCTTCCTTACTTCCCCACCAAGCAGTAATCCAGCCTCCAGCTAAAGCGCCTATTCCACCCAGCAAGATACTCGTGGGTGCTGGATAGCCTAAATATACAAAGCCAAGCATGAAAAATAACCAGTATTTTAGTCCTGTATCAACACCATCAGAGGAGGCTACATTTGGTGCTTGGGGGCTATTATCGGTTACATTGGTGATCCAACTGAGGATGAAACCGCCCATGATTCCTAAGAAGATACTTAGGGCTGGCGCGGAGCCGGTCATTATTAATATAAATGTTAAAAATGCCCCAAACAACAACTGAGAAAAGAAGCTGGGAGAAATACTCAAAAAGTCGTTCTTTTTGTCTGCCATATAGTAAAAAAAGGCTATCAACTAGATACCAATTCGTAGTTCGTAATTTTCGATTCAATTACGAATTACGTTAGCATAGCGCTAGCAAGTCCGCGACCTCTATGAGGAAGCAAGATACGCACAGCGTCTCCTAGAGAGCGTCATTACGAATTACGAATTATTTTAATTGTGCCTCTTGTGATTGAGTTGTATCCAAAATCTTTACGTAGACTTGTTCTTGTTCAGTGAAAGGTTCGGCTTGTTTGATTTGTGAGGCTAATAAATCGGCGGTAGCATCAGCAATATCACCTGTGCGGTTGTTCAGACGCTCTTTTAGAACTTCTAGCGGTGCTGTGCATTGGATAATCTGAAGGGGAATTTCGTGTTTTGTAGCTTGAGCGATCGCTTCTTGCCGTAAATGCTGTTTATCATACTTGGCATCCAAAATCACTGAAAAACCTTGTTTAGCCAGGATAATTCCCAATTCCAGCAGCCTTGTGTAGGTTTTCTCAGTCATCTCAGGCGTATACAAATCATCGCCACCTTTTTGCCACAGGGAAATTCCTCCTAAATGTTTCCGCACCGCATCAGAACGCAGGTGAATCGCTCCCTGTTGACGAGCTAAATGCCTTGCTGTGGTACTTTTGCCAGAACCCGACAACCCCGACATCAAAATTAGCTCTCCAACTTTTGGTTTAGTGTACTCCCAAGCCTGTTTGTAATACTCACTGGCGGTTTTTGTCGCCTCTTCCTTTACCGCCGCGGGTACACCTGGATCATCTAGCAAAAATGATGTCACCTTAGCCCTGACATAAGCCTGACGACTTAAATATAAAGGCAGCACTTGTAAACCTTCCCAGTCTCCAGTTTGCTCTATGTAGGCATTCAAAAACGCATTACCTAAGTCTTTGCGTTGCCGTGCTTCCAAATCCATCACCGTGAACGCCACATCATACATCACATCGACAAAACGAAACGGCTCGTTAAACTCAATACAATCAAACAGCAAGATTTTGTCGTTCCACAGGGCAATATTTCTCAGGTGTAAATCCCCGTGGCATTCACGAATATAATTGTTGTGAATTCTACTAGCAAATAATTCTGAACGTTCGGCAAAAAACTTATCTGTATATTGCTTTGTTTCTATAAATTGTTCCTGAGTCTGGGGGCCACCAATATAATTCTCAGTTTGCTGATAATTCTCATCAAAGGCAGCGCGGACTTTTAGCACTTCACCGAAACTGCGAATGTAATCATTCGTCTGTGCTTCGGCATGATATTGAGCTACTACCCGTCCCAACTTATCTAGGCGTGTCTCATCTAACTTACCCTGTTCAAAAAGCGTACTCAGTAGCGACTCTTGAGGAAACTGCCGCATTTTCAGCACGTATTCTACAGCCTCAGCAGTTCCCCCTAACTGGTATTGCTCCCCTACCAAAGTTATAGGCAAAACTTCTAAATATAGTTCACCAGCACCCCTCTGATTTAACCGCAACTCTTCTTGACAAAAATGCTGCCGTTTCTCTAAGGTGGAAAAGTCCAAAAAGCCAAAATTCACAGGTTTTTTCAGCTTATAAGCGTAATCCCCAGTCAGCAGCACATAAGAAACGTGAGTTTGAATTAGTTCAATGGGTTCTGTTACCGCATGGGGATAAAATCCAGGCTGCAACATTTGCTGAATTAAGGCTGGAAGAGTCGCTTCTGTCATCTCTGTCCTCTGCGCTCTCTGCGCCTCTCCGGTTCAAATACAAAAAAACCAGGAGTTTCCCCCTGGTATCATCAGAAATTATTACACAGTTTATTTAGCTTAAGAAGCTGTTTCAGTTTCTATGCCAGCATCATCAGCACTAATTTGCGGTGGCAAAACGCTCACAACAAGTCTTTCCGATTCAGCTAGAGGTGTTACACCTTCAGGAAAAGGTATATCACTAATACTCAAACTGTCTCCAATTTGCAGGTTAGTGACATCGATTTCAATTACATCTGGGATGTTTTCTGGCGCACAACTTACTTGCAATTCGGTGATTACGGTGTCTAACACACCACCCTCTTGTTTAACACCAACAGCAGTTCCCACAAAACGCAGGCGCACTTCTACAGTAGTATCGCCGTGACCAGCAACCGCGAAAAAGCTGAGGTGGTAAGGTGTACCTTTTGCTGGATGGATCTGAAGTTCCCGCAATAAAGCTTTGCCGCGCCAAGGTGCATCAGCAATGTTTAATTCAATTAAGGTATTGTTGACTGAAACTCTTTTGAGCAAACGTTCAACAGTTTTAGCCTCAATGGTCAAAGAAATGGACTCTGTACCCTTATGACCATACAAATTGGCAGGTATCAATCCAGAACGGCGCAAAGCTCTTGGCTTGCTGCCTTCTGGACGTTTTAGAGATTCGACTGTAATAGCCATAGAAGTTGTCCTTTGTCAGTTGTCAGTTGTCATTTGTCATTTGTCATTTGTCAGTTGTCATTTACTAATGACCAATGACTAATGACCAATGACTAATTTACGCACTTAGCAAGGTAGCAGGTGTGCCGTCAGCCTGCAATAAAGCGCGTTTGGGCCCGTGGATGGGGTCTTCTACGATTATTGTTTGATCGCGGCTTGCTCCTAGTGAGACGATCGCGATCGGGACTTCCATTAATTCAGCGAGGAATTTTAGATAGTCCAGTGCTTGCTGTGGCAAGTCTTCCAGGGTGCGGCATTCAGTTGTTGACACTTTCCACCCTGGTAAGGTTTTGTAGATGGGGCGACATCTCGCAAATTGACGAGAACTGGTGGGGAAGTGTTCGCTACGTTGACCATCTATGTCATAAGCTACACAAACTTGAATTTCCTCTAATTCATCGAGGACATCCAGTTTGGTCAGCGCCATACAATCCATGCCATTAATCCGCACGGCATAGCGACCAATGACCGCATCAAACCAGCCACAGCGCCGTTTGCGTCCGGTGGTTGTGCCAAATTCGGCACCGCGATCGCACAACAATTCTCCTAACTCTCCATCCAATTCCGTGGGAAATGGCCCCTCTCCCACCCGCGTTGTGTAGGCTTTCGACACGCCAATTACCCGGTCAATCATTGTCGGCCCTACCCCTGTACCAACGCAAGCCCCCCCAGCAACAGGATTAGAGGAGGTGACATAAGGATAAGTTCCATGATCTAAGTCAAGGAGCGTACCTTGTGCGCCTTCAAACAAAATATTGCGCCGTCGCTGAATCGCATCGGATATTTTTAACGATGTATCAACAACGTGAGGTCGCAAACGTTCTGCATACCCCAAATACTGCTCAATAACCTCTTGTGGATCTAGAGGCGGCAAGTTGTAAAGCTTTTCTAAAATGACGTTTTTATAATTAATCGTCCACTCTAACTGCTCACGTAGCTCATCCGGGTTCATCAAGTCTAAAACTCGGATGCCTGTACGTTCAGATTTATCAGCATAAGTCGGCCCAATGCCCCGACCTGTTGTTCCGATCTTATGGCTTCCCCGTCGTTCTTCAGATGCCTGGTCAATCAACCGATGATAAGGCATCGTTACGTGGGCTGTCTCAGATATCAGCAGGTGGTCAGTGGAAATATTTAGTTCTTTTAGTTGGTCGAGTTCTGCAATCAAAATCTGTGGATCGATTACTGTTCCACAGCCGATAATACAATCGGTATTTGGATACAAAATACCAGAGGGAATCAAGTGTAGTTTAAAGGTCTGACCTTTAACAACAATCGTGTGTCCAGCATTGACACCCCCTTGGTAACGCACCACAACATCTGCGGAACGGCTGAGTAAGTCAGTTATTTTACCTTTTCCTTCATCGCCCCATTGGGCACCTATGACAATGACGTTAGCCAAGAGCTTATATTAAGAAGTAAAGTTTCCACAAACTATAATTATTAACATATTGTGTGGATCGTGTCAATAATTAAAATCTGCCAACTTATTGGGGTATTTAGGGGTGGGTTTTAGATTTTTGATTAAACAGACTCACCATTTTACTCTCGCAAAAAGGGCAACGACGGGAATTGCACCCGTATCTCCTGGTATACTCCAAGGAATTCTACTTTTTGAACTACGTTGCTGGGGCAGCGAACCGAATCGAACGGCTGTCTTTCGCGTTGAACGGCGGACGCTTTACCATTAAGCTACACTGCCATAAATTACCAGTCTATTTCTGTATAGTCTTTAAATAATCTAGCAAAAGGTGTTTTACCTTGGTTAATTCCTAGATAAATTGGGTCACAAATGCGTGCAGCAGCATCATTGACATCAAAGGGAGGATAAACGCCACGTTCTTGCATGGATTTTGCTTGATGATAGGGGTGTTGGAAGCTAATCCATCCAGGGTCTACTGCATTCATAAAAATACGATGTTTGGCATATTCTTTGGCACAAGTACGGGTCATTTGATTGAGAGCAGCCTTGGCCATATTGGTGTGGGGATGTCGCCAAGGTTTGTCAACATCGTTAAATCGCCCTTCCATTGAAGAAACATTAATGATGTATTTATTAGTTTCTTTGTAGTTGCTCATTAATCGCTTGAGTCTACTGTTAATGACAAATGGAGCGATCGCATTAATTATATGCACTTCCAATAATTCTAAAATACTGACTTCATCATCCTTCATCAGCCAGCTATTAAAGGGACGCAAGTCAAGTTGTTGCTCATCATCGGTATACCCTTCTAGAGGGAAATCAGCCGAATTATCTCCGATGTCTTCGGGAATCAAAGGAATTTGGGACAGGAAAGCAGAATTTTTGGTAAATGTGGCTTCTTTTTCTTCTGTACTAGCTAATAGTGCAGAATTTTCAGGGTTCACCGCATGATTATGGTCTACTAACACCTGTATTTCTGGAGGTAGTTCCCCAAAAGACAGTGATTCAAACTCAATTAAATGATGATAAAACGCTGGCGGACGACGCACTGTTTGCGCCGCATTATTGATAATAATGTCGAGTCGCTGGTAAAACTTACAAATGTGTTGGGTAAATTGCTCAACACTGTGGAGATGGCGCAAATCGAGTCCGTAAATTTGCAACCGATGTTGCCATTCTCGAAAATCTGGCTCTGCTGCGTACCTTTTAGCCGCGTCATGGGGAAAACGGCTTGTTACAATCACAGTCGCACCATCTCGCAACAGTCTCAATGCTACCCCATGACCAATCTTTACCCTGGCTCCTGTGACAACGGCAATCATACCCCGTAAATCAGCACTTTGCTGACGCTTGCTGAAGTTAAGATTTCCACATTCAACACAGAGTCCAGTGTAAAAGCTATGACCCTGTAAAAAAGTTGTCTTGCAGACAATGCAACGTGGTAGTTTGGTCATTAGCCATTTTTGGTATTATTGCCTACTCTCTGTTAATAGAAAACTTATCTGATTAAACTGCATTGCCCAAATTACTGTAAAAATGAATTTATCTTAAAAATTAGCGGATTTATTTGTGACTATTATGTATAAATCATCATCCCAAAAAATCCAGATATTTACGACTATAACAGATTGTAATTTCTTACTTGTGTTATTAAAATCCTTAAATTATTCTCAGTATTTGTTTTTAATGTTTAATTTTAACTGATGGAGGGCATCTGCGGCAGAAAGGGCGAACGCATGGTCAAAAAATGGTATAGAGTTCAAAAACTAAAAGCAATATTCGTTTTAGCATTGGCAGTTGTATTTACTAATGCTGTAGTCTCTTATAACAACACTGTTAAGCTGATTCACAACCAGCAACGGGTGACATCCTCATATAAAGTTATTACCCAAGTTGAAAGTATCCAATCTCTACTCAAAGATACTGAAACTGCACAACGTAATTATCTAATTACAGCAGATGCAGATGATCTAAAAACTTATCTTGCAGCTTATCAACAAATTAATCGCCATATTCAGATTCTTCGTAAATTAACTGCCGACAACCATCAAAAGCAGCAGTGGATTTCTTTGTTGGAGCCGAAAATTACCAGTAGGCTCAACATTCTACAACAAGAGATTTATCTCAGACAAAACCAAGGGTTTGAAGCAGTTCGTCAGCGAATATTATCTGATAAAGATAACCAAAGCAGCAAAGAAATTCAACAGCTGATTTACGACTCTTTAGAGGTAGAGCAAAAACTATTACAGCAGGGAATGCAGCAGTCGCAAGCAAGTTCCCAAAAGGCGATAGTCACATTTTTTATCGCTGCGATTGTGGATTTGGTGCTGGTGGCGCTGCTGTATGATTTGTTATGGCGTTATATCAGGCAACTTCAGCAGACGGAACTGGCCCTACGCCAAAGCGAAAACCGTTTACGAGCCATGATAGATGCAGAACCAGAATGTATTAAGTTGATTGCTAGGGATGGCACCCTTTTAGAAATTAATGCAGAAGGATTGGCAATGATGGAAGTAGAAAGTCCTGATGTATTGATTGGTAAACCAATTGATGCCGTAATTGTGCCAGAGTATAGAGCAGCTTTTGCCGACTTGCATAAAAGTATCTGCAAAGGTAAGAAGGGGACTTTGGAGTTTGAAATTGTCGGATTTAAAGGTACTCGTCGCTACATGGAAACTTATGCTGTACCACTGCGTAACGAATCTGATGGTACATTCATTCATTTGGCACTGATGCGAGACATAACCCAGCAAAAACAGGCAGAACAGAAAATCCGTGAACAAGGATTGCTGCTGGATGTATCAACTGAGGGTATTTTGGTACGAAATATCCACAACCAAATATTGTTTTGGAATCAAGGTGCTGAACGTCTTTACGGCTGGAAGGCTGAGGAAGTTGTGGGTAAGAATGTTTTGCAACTTTTGTATAAAGATATTTCACTACAGCTAGAAGATGCTTACTTGAAGGTGATGAATACAGGTGAGTGGCGGGGTGAGTTGCATCAACTGACAAAGGAAGGTAAAGTAATTATCGTTGAAAGTCGGTGGATACTGATCCGAGATGATCATGGACAAACTAAGTCCATTTTGAGTGTGAACACCGAGATTACGCAGCAGAAACAACTAGAAGCTCAACTTCTGCGATCGCAACGTTTGGAGAGTATAGGTACGTTAGCTGGCGGTATTGTCCACGATCTTAACAATATACTATCCCCAATTTTAATGTCAGTTCAACTGTTGCAGAAGAAATTGCCCGATTCGCAGAGTCAGCAAATACTGCAAACTTTAGAAAATAATGTGAAACGCGGTGCTAATTTGCTTAAGCAAGTATTGTCTTTTGCACGGGGTATTGAAGGCAAACGGACAATTGTGCAAATTCAGCCTTTGATGACAGAAATTGAGCAAATTGTCGCTCAAACATTCCCCAAATCGATTATTTGTCAGGCAGATATCCCTAAAAACCTGTGGTACGTTCGTGGAGACATAACTCAAATACATCAGGTGCTGATAAATTTAGTAGTTAATGCCCGCGATGCCATGCCCAATGGCGGTAAATTGAGGATTGCGGCAGAAAATCTGGTGATTGGTGAACATTCTGCCCAGATCAGTATTGATGCTAAAGTGGGTTCTTATGTTGCGATCATGGTGACTGATACCGGAATGGGGATGTCGTCGGAAGTCCAGAAACGGATTTTTGAACCATTTTTTACAACCAAAGAGGTAGGCAAAGGTACAGGTTTAGGACTTTCTACGGCGTTGGGTATCATTAAGAATCACGGTGGTTTTGTCAATGTTTACAGTCAGATAGGTAGAGGAACTCAATTTACAGTGTACTTGCCTGCCTCAACATTTAGAGACACATCTTTACTATCTCCAGAATTGGAATCAGTTATAAAAGATGGCTAACTGATTCATTATCTAATTAAAGTTAATCACTTATTTTTCAGCTTAAAGTATTTCAACTAAATTAACTTTTTTGAGCTAACCGCAAGTGAGTTTAAATGTGAGGAAAATCAAACTACTGGCTTTGATATTAATTAGTTTGGCAATGGTGTTGTGGTTTAATTTGCGTTCCTCAACACCCTCAATATCAACTGTTGCATCTTCACCACCAAAAACTATCCGCTACTTCGAGCGCACTTTGCCCCAAGGCATGGCTCACATTTTGTTGATTCCAGCTAATAGCAAATTTTTGGTAACTCCTGCACTATCACAAAAGGTAGCCACAGTAGAGGAATTTGCCCAAAAACATAGAGCCGTAGCTATCTTGAATGCAGGCTTTTTTGACCCAGCCAACCAAAAAACTACATCTTATGTTGTCATACAAGGAAAGGTGGTGGCTGACCCCAAGGAAAACGATCGCCTGGTGAACAATCCCAGCTTAAAATCTTACCTAAGTCAAATTTTCAATCGCACAGAATTTCGCCGTTACTCATGTGGACAGAATATTCGCTATGATATTGAGCTGCACAGTGCGTCACAGCCAGTCGGTTGTCAGTTAGTGGATGCCATAGGCGCAGGGCCAAGCCTATTACCAGAACTCACTTTAGAAAAAGAAGGTTTTGTAGATAATGCCAATAAACGAGATGCACTTGGTAGCAACCAACCCAACGCCAGAACTGCCGTAGGCATTACTCGTGATGGCAGCGTTGTTTTAGTTATGGTGGCTCAAAGACTCTCTGCTCGTGCTAATGGGATATCCTTGCCAGCACTAGCTAATTTTATGAAAACTCTTGGTGCTGATAAAGCGATGAATTTGGATGGAGGGAGTTCGTCTTCGCTTTATTACAATGGCAAAACCTTTTACGGGAAGGTTGATTTGGAGGGAAATTTTATCAAGCGTCCCGTGAAGTCAGTTTTGCTGGTTCAGGAAAACTAGTGGTTTATCGCATTAATTTTGAGAGATAAGAGAACGAACCGCAATCGCGCAGCGTCTCGTTAGAGAAGGACACAAAGAGCGCATTCGCGCAGCGTCTCGCAGAGAAGGAAGAGGTAAAGGATAAATAATTGAAAAGCTGATTAACTTATTCAGCATTAATGGGACAGACCACTAGTTTTGAACATTAGGTGAGAGAATAAGTCTTTACTTTCATGTTATCTCCGAGTGCGAAAACCCTGTCTTCCATTAACTTGGTCAAAGAGGACATCGTATTTATCAAAAAATGCGATGCCAGTATTTACAAATGTAGGAAGTTCTGATTGTGGCGAAATGCTTAAATTCCAGCGATTAAATCCGTCGCGGGTTCCTGGTGTCAAGCTGTAATCAAAAATGCCATTAATTGCTACTTTTACAGCATTCGCTGAACGTAATACGCCTGGTTTGAGCTTACCTGCTGTAGAAGCTGACTTGAATTCAGTCAAACCATTAATAGTTCCAGTATCAGCAATCATTTTGCCGTTACAAAGATTTTTAGCAGAACTCCCAGCAATAGTTAAACAAACTTTGCTCAATTGAGAGTCCCATCTGTTACCAGGTACACCATTAATTTCGCTTTGTTTACTCCAAGGAGCCATTTTGAAACCTGCTTGATTATCAGCAGTTAAACCGAGAATTAGGCTGCCATTATTGTTATTACCACCATTTCCCGTAACAATAAATCCGTTACTCAAATTGCCTGGTAATTTTCTCAACGGATTATAGGGAAGTGACTTTTCAAAATAGTTGACACCGATAATCCCGGAAAATGGCACACCATTCTTTGCTGAACAATTAGGCTTTTGGGCAGTACATTGACGACTGGTAACAACCTGTACCGGAACGGGTTCTGCGGCGGGAAGCAAACCAAATCGGATGTTCGTATAAACTAATTCTCCTTCCAGGATAGTCCCATCACTTAATACCTCCTTGATATTTTGTCCCGTTCTGCGGATAGGAGCATTACCTAAAAACTCTTTGGGAACTCGCAGCCCTGCTGAACCTGTATCTAATAAGATACGTCTTGGTTGCCCATTTGCGATCGCCATTTCCAGAAAATAGCCGCGAACACGTTGACCGAGGGAAGGTTTTGTGTACAAAGGTAAGCTTATGGTATCAAAAGCTGGCTGGCGGGGTGTATTTTGAGAGATATCGCGTAACGCTGGGTTTTGGAAAAGAGCCGCAAATGCTGACTGGCGTTGTGCTGCTGGTTCAGGCGCAATATCCCAAAGGCTCTCGTAGTAGAAAAACCCGATACCTAAACCCCGTTGTTGCGCTGCTTCTACTTGGGGTTGGATTTGTGACATGGAGACTGGGCGATTTCGTAACCCCGCTAAAATACCGATACCTGTTGGGATAATTTTTTGGGTTTCTAAAATGTCTGGGCGAGTAATTTGACTGATGAAACTTGCCAAATCATTACGGTACACCTGCATAACTAACTCATCGACAATACCCAACCGTACCCAGTTGAGCCAGTCTTGCAGTTGCACCTTATAGGCGTATTCCGAATCAACAGGAGAAACTGAGAAGATAGCGTTCGGTTTTTGAGCTTTCACGGTTTGGTAGAGGTTTACCATGAATGCAGTGATTTTATCTGCCCGCCATCTTTTCCATGCTTGGGCTTGGGGATTAGGTGGAGGAGGATTACCGGTTTCTTGAGTATATAGAGCAATTGTGTATTTATCGTAACCAAAATCCACAGGTAAACTCGTATGGTCGTCAAATTGAACGCCATCAGCATCGTATTGAGTAATGACTTCCATCACGAGTTCAGTGAGCAACTTTTGCACTTCGGGGTGAAACGGATTCAACCACGCCACTTCACCCGCAGCACTAATTGAAGTTTGAGTCCCATCCCGCTTTTGTGTCAACCAATCTGGATGCTGGGATG
This sequence comes from Nostoc sp. UIC 10630, assembly GCF_010747425.1. NCBI lineage: Bacteria > Bacillati > Cyanobacteriota > Cyanophyceae > Nostocales > Nostocaceae > Nostoc > Nostoc sp. UIC 10630. The sequence goes on along the minus strand of NZ_JAAGOG010000080.1, from coordinate 3,443 downwards.
CAAGTTCTGAAGTTAAGGGAACCATGAAACCAAATTCAAACCAAGGTATTGCTAATAGTCCTTCTCTGCGCGCTTGGCTGATAATGTCTGCAATCACATCTTGTCCATCTGTTCCCTTGAAGAAGAAGGGAATACCCATTTTTTGCATGATGGCACTGGGGTAATGTGTATAGCCATCGTTCCACACCACTGGATAAACAGTGTTAAAGTTTAACTTCCGCAGTTGGCTCATGGCTGCTTGCACCTTGGAGCGATTTCGAAAAACGCTAAAATCGTTACCACTGAGCCACACCCCCCGAATTTCTTGACGAGGTTGAGGAGGCAGTTGGGCAATAGCAGGAGCAAAGCTGTTGAGTAGGAATACAGCAACGAATGATATCAAAAATAATAATGGCAGCAGACGCTTCCTTAAAAGCCACCAACCTTGATGAATGAAAGGCGATGTCTGGCGACTAGCCGCAACTCCATCAGGCGCTTTACGTAACTTGCTGCGGCATAAAAGTAAGCATCTACGCACGGGGTTTAATAGTAAGTTGGTTAGAGTCGCATTAATTCCTATGCCTTTTTCCCAAAACTTAGTTGTCATTACTTCTGGTTACTAATTGCTTAAATTTCATTCCATATAAATGTTAAATTGCTACACCAGGAAAACTGATACAGTAATTTAGCTGCAAGACGCTTGACGCAATTATGGAGTTAGTAGTGCCAAGAACGGTTGTGCAGAACATTCAAAGCTGATTTTTGGGGATAAACTTCCTCTGACTCTTCTCTGAGATGTCAGGGTGATAAGCGTGGTCTTTTAACCTGGGAATACCAAAGGCCGAGATGAGAACTCGGAATGTTGCATGAGAGTCTATAACTTGTGTGTAGAGATTATCTGCTTGCAAGAAAAAGTAACGTGGATATATTTTCTATACACAGTCATACTACTTTCAAAAAGTTTGCTACAAGTAGTGTTATTTATGATTGTCATAATTAAAACAATTGACTCTCAACTATCAATGGTGAACTCTACCCTCGTCGTCACACTCTATATCAACCCTATGACAGGGAATGATACCAATACTGGTTCACGGTTGAGTCCGTTTAAAAGCCTCAGCCGTGCCTTAAAAATAACCAAAATCCCGACGATAATTCATCTTGAGCCGGGGACTTACAGCGCTGCTAATGGTGAGGTGTTCCCACTGATTATCCCTGAAGAGACAACAGTGATGGGCAACGAAGCAAACAAAGGTGCAGGGATTGTAATTTCCGGGAGTGGTGAGTATGAAAGTCCCAGCTTTGGTATACAAAATATTACGCTGCTCTTGCTAGATGATGCCAGTCTTTTAGGTGTGACTGTCACTAATCCCTCAGCTAAAGGTACTGGTATCTGGATTGAATCGGCTGCACCTACTTTAGCTAATAATACTTTGAGGGACTGTGGGCGAGAAGGCGTGTTTACCACTGGCACAGCCAAACCCGAAATTTTAGATAACATATTTGTGCAAAATACTGCTAGCGGGTTGGTGATAGCAGGTCATAGCCAGGGAAAAGTACTGCGTAATTTATTTGAAAGAAACCCTTTAGGTCTAGCAATTAGTGACTTTGCTACTCCGACGATCGCAAATAACAAATTATCAGAAAATCGCACTGCGATCGCACTTTCTCGCAACGCCCAACCTGTACTGCGTCAAAACCTCATTACTAAAAATACCCAAGGTGGTCTATTAGTCAATGGCAATGCAATTCCTGATTTAGGCAATACCCAAGATTCTGCTGATAATATTTTTAGTGATAATAATGAATTTGATTTGTATAATGCTACTAAACAAAAGCTAATTTCCGTAGGTAATGATTTGAATCCTTCTCTAGTCAAGGGGTTGGCAGAATTGATCCCAGCCAATCCAGTAGCGGTTAGCACTAATTTATCTGAGGCTCCGGCACCATCCCCATCTCCAAAACTCCCCGCGCCTGTTCAAATAGATGCACATTGGGCAGAACCATTTATCCAGGCATTAGTAAGCATGGATTTAACCCATCGTTTTGCCGATGGTAGCTACCAGCCAGATCAACCCATGACTCGCGCCCAGTATGCATCTCTGGTAGCGATCGCCTTTAACCCATTTCCCAAAATCTCAGCACCCGATTTTACGGATGTCTCCAAGGATTTTTGGGCTTATAGCGCTATCCAAGTGGCGGCTAGTGGTGGCTTTGTTGGCGGATTTAGCGATCGCACTTTTCGCCCCAATCAACACGTCCAACGGCTACAGGTGATTGTCTCCCTAGTAAACGGACTGGGACTAGCAGCTGTTGATAGCGATATCTTAGAAGTATATAGCGATCGGCATACCATTCCCGACTACGCCCGAAAAGCCGTAGCCACTGCTACACAACAAAAAATCATCGTTAATTACCCAGATCCCCAACTACTTGCACCTTTACGTTTGGCTACACGCGCCGAAGTTGCAGCAATGGTTTATCAAGCATTAGTTGCCATTGGGCGAACATCTGCGATTAAATCATTCTATGTAGGGTTGCATTCTAGAAGTTGACAAGTAGAATAGGAAACACTGCTTATCGGCTTTGTACTCATTGGAAAAAAACCATGTAGTTAAAAGCACGCTAGGCTAATATGCGATGGGTGAAGAATCTTAAGACCTATTGCCGAAAGCTAATAGCCCCATGTTAACAACACTCCCAGATACTTCTGCCAACTTGGCGATCGCTTTATTAATTAATTATAGTTTTGATCTCAGTGGCTATAGTGCCAATGAGCTAGTAGAGCGTTGGCAAACGCAATACCCACTGAATTGGCTACACCTGGCAGTAATTGAGGCACTATATCAAGGCCGTTATAAAGCAGTTTCGGTGCAGCAAATTTTAGTATTTTGGCAGCGCCGGGATCAGGCTACATATCATTTCAATATGGAATTTGAACGCATGATTTGTAGCAAATTTCCCCAAAGCTTAACCTCATCGCCTGCTCCAAGCTTACCGCTAGTCAAGAGAAACCCCATTGTGGAGAGAGTCACGAGTCCTCAATTACCACCTGCGAAGATTCGTAACGGCTATCAAAACAGCAATACTGCAACTCTACAACTGAAAAGTTATGAACAAAAAACATCTTTAGTTGAGGAAGAAGCCAAAGAGGAAGCTAGGAACAATAAAACTGTTCTCAAGTCTCCCCTTTCTGGAAAATTTGCTTCTTCGGCAACCCTTCAGCTATCCTCTGCTGTTAGCCAAAGGCAAACTTTACAAGAAAGTTCACCGCCTCCCCCATCACCAAGCCATCCTCAACGACAGCCAAAACTGCTGCCGCCTGCTGCTATTCATGCCCCGATTGGGCAATTTACCCCAGAAAAAAGCGATCGCTCTGAGTCTTTTACATCTAAACTCAAAGCGATGTCTAGCGAACAAAATCCGCCAGATGGGGGAATAGAGGAGCATGGGGAGCAGGGGTG
>NZ_JAAGOG010000079.1:0-32126 GCF_010747425.1 Nostoc sp. UIC 10630 | reverse complement strand
TAATCCCCGCCAAGAACCTACCCAAAGATTGCCTGTAACATCTGCCAGTAAGTTACCAACACGATAATCAGTTTCTGGCGAATTTTCTTGCACTCCGCGCTCATCGGGCAAAGATTCTACTCGCGGTGGCGGCGCAGAAGGTGGGTAAGCGGGGGTTAAATCAGATGATTTGATGTCAGGAGTTTTTTGTGCCCATCCCATACCTGGCACAGCTATCAACCCAAACAAGATAGAAGTAATCAATAAACTAGTACGCTTGCAAAACAATACCACGGTGACATTTCCTTTGGAGACAGTACCCATAGTCATTACCTAAACTGGCTTTGGGTTAATTTCAGTGTTCCCCTACCTGGTATTTTTTAAACGTCATCTGCAATTTTTCTCAAATTTTATCGGGATTGGGCATTGGGCATTGGGTAGAAAAGGCAGAGGGGCAGAGAGCAGGGGGCGAGGGGGAGAATAAAAAATTACCTCTTTCCCCTCTTCTTTCTGTTTTGCTGCCCTCTTCCCATTCCCCAGTCTCCAAAAGCTTCTTTACAGTTATTTATGACACGTTGTAAAGCATCTGTAATAAAATGTTAAATCTTTATGTAATAACAAAATTAAATATATAAGTTAAAAACTTTGAAAGAATAACTTATCGAATTCTTGATATATTGTGAAATAAGTTACAAATTACGTGGTGTGCAATTTTTATCTTTAAGCTCACCACTCTGCTAAATCTCTGTCAAGTAAATTCTTTTATGGTATCTTTTCCATCAACGGAGAAGGTATAGGGAGTGTAAAGACGGGAATGTGTGCTAGTCAGCCTAATCCCCTGAATACCCCGATTTGTAGGGAAATTATCTAAATGCTACCTGCGAAAAGCAGAAGTTTTGGTGAAATTGAGAAGGTTTAGTTGGGTGCGAAGAAGAGGTAAAAAAGAATTTTGATTCGTAGTCAAGAGGAAACAGTAGAAGCGCTAGGTCGTGTGCCCCTAGAAGGGGATAACACTGGTGAGCAGGGCTACCACCGCTACCAAAAGTGTCCGCCGCAAAAAAACTGCTAACTTTTGCCAAAGACAACCCCTAACAAAAATTTTTCCTGAATCTTCCTCTCGCTCATGAGGGGAAATATCTGGGTGAGGGGAAGTTGCACAAAACGTGATTTGATAATTAACAAGAGTGATTTCAGGGAAGGATAAAATATGTCTTACGCTCAAACGAAGACTCAGAGCAAGTCTGGGTATCAAGCCGGGGTTAAAGATTACAGACTAACTTATTACACACCCGATTACACACCAAAAGATACCGATCTTCTAGCTGCGTTCCGCATGACACCCCAGCCTGGTGTTCCTCCCGAAGAAGCAGGTGCGGCTGTAGCGGCTGAGTCTTCCACAGGTACTTGGACAACTGTGTGGACAGACTTGCTCACCGACCTCGATCGCTACAAAGGTCGTTGCTACGATATCGAACCAGTTCCCGGCGAAGACAACCAGTACATCTGCTACGTTGCCTATCCTTTGGACTTGTTTGAAGAAGGTTCTGTAACCAACGTATTAACCTCAATTGTAGGTAACGTATTTGGTTTCAAAGCTCTGCGGGCACTACGTCTAGAAGATATTCGCTTTCCAGTAGCTTATATCAAGACCTTCCAAGGGCCTCCTCATGGTATCCAAGTTGAGCGCGACAAGTTAAACAAATACGGTCGTCCTTTGCTGGGTTGTACCATTAAGCCCAAATTGGGTCTTTCCGCTAAGAACTACGGACGCGCTGTATACGAGTGCTTACGCGGTGGTTTGGACTTCACCAAAGACGACGAAAACATTAACTCCGCACCATTCCAAAGATGGCGCGATCGCTTCTTGTTCGTAGCTGAAGCTATCAACAAAGCTCAAGCAGAAACTGGTGAAATTAAAGGTCACTACCTAAACGTCACCGCTCCTACTTGCGAACAAATGTTGCAACGGGCTGAGTACGCTAAAGAACTCAAAATGCCCATCATCATGCATGACTACCTCACCGCAGGTTTCACCGCTAACACCACATTGGCTCGTTGGTGCCGCGATAACGGTATCTTGCTACACATTCACCGTGCTATGCACGCTGTAATCGACCGTCAAAAGAACCACGGTATCCACTTCCGTGTATTGGCTAAAGCCCTACGTTTGTCTGGTGGCGACCACATCCACACTGGTACAGTAGTTGGTAAGTTGGAAGGTGAGCGCGGCATCACAATGGGCTTCGTTGACCTGTTGCGTGAAAACTACATTGAGCAAGACAAGTCTCGTGGTATCTACTTTACCCAAGACTGGGCTTCTCTACCTGGTGTAATGGCAGTTGCTTCTGGTGGTATCCACGTATGGCACATGCCCGCACTAGTAGAAATCTTTGGTGATGACTCCGTACTGCAATTCGGTGGTGGTACTCTAGGACACCCTTGGGGTAACGCTCCTGGTGCAACCGCTAACCGCGTCGCCTTGGAAGCTGTTGTTCAAGCTCGTAACGAAGGCCGTAACTTGGCTCGTGAAGGTAACGATATCATCCGCGAAGCTGCCAAGTGGTCTCCTGAACTGGCTGTTGCTTGCGAACTGTGGAAAGAAATCAAGTTCGAGTTTGAAGCAATGGATACCGTCTGATCTGAGTTAACAGTTAAGAGTTAAGAGTTAGAAGTAAAGACGCGATTAGTCGCGTCTGTACAAGAGTTAGGATTTGCATTAATTCATAACTCATAACTACATAACTCATAACTCTTTAGGGCTGGGGTCAAGCATGAATCTTAAGCAAATTGCGAAGGACACAGCCAAAACTCTCCAAAGCTATCTGACTTATCAGGCTCTAAGGACAGTATTGGCACAGCTAGGCGAAACGAATCCTCCATTAGAACTTTGGTTGCATAACTTTTCGTCTGGCAAAATTCAAAATGGTGAGTCATACATTGAGCAACTGCTGAGAGAAAAACCAGATTTGGCTTTGCGAATCATGACTGTCAGAGAACACATTGCGGAAGAAATTGCAGAATTTTTACCGGAAATGGTTCGCACTGGCATTCAGCAAGCCAACATGGAGCAGCGTCGCCAGCATTTAGAACGCATCACACGAATAGACACATCTAACCCCAGTCTGCAACCAGAACAGCAAACAACTTCAGATCAGAATTTGGATAACTTATCCAATTAGTTCGGTCAACCTAGTAGTAAAAAATCGCAACCCATTATCAAAAGCTATGCAAACTTTACCAAAAGAGCGTCGTTACGAAACCCTTTCTTATCTGCCACCCCTGACTGACGCTCAAATTGCCAAGCAGATTCAGTACATTTTGAATCAAGGTTACATTCCAGCGATCGAGTTCAACGAAACTTCTGAGCCAACAGAATTATATTGGACAATGTGGAAGTTGCCTTTGTTCGGTGCTAAATCTACTCAAGAAGTATTGAGCGAAGTTCAAGGATGCCGTTCTCAATTCAACACTAGCTATATACGTGTTGTGGGTTTTGACAACATCAAGCAGTGCCAAGTTCTCAGCTTTCTTGTTCACAAACCTAACAAAGCCACCAGATACTAAAGCTAACAAGCTTTAAGTAATTAATTTATCCCCATAGGAGAGGCAGATAATTCTGCCTCTCCTATTTTTATAACTAAAGAGTCATAACAATTCTGGTAAACCTCAGTATTCAAGTCCCAGGGATTTTGTGCAAGATGAGTGAATTAAAAGTAATTTCAAACACACCATCACCTCGGACTCGCCAAAGTCTGGCTACGGACTTGTTACACGCAGGTTTAACTCCAGAAATGAATGTGATAGTCCACTCTTCACTCAGTTCACTAGGATGGGTTTGTGGTGGTTCAGTCGCAGTAGTTCAAGCACTGATGGATGTGATTACGCCAGCAGGAACTCTCATAATGCCTACCCATTCTGGTGATTTGTCTGATCCTAATACCTGGCAAGCACCAGCTGTCCCTACTAACTGGTGGTCAACTATATATGAAACCATGCCAGCTTTTGATTCAAAAGTCACCCCGACACGAGGTATGGGCAAGATTGTTGAAGCTTTCCGAACTTGGCAAGGCGTGGTGCGAAGTTCTCATCCAGCAGTGTCGTTTGCTGCTTGGGGAAAGCACGCCGAAGAAATTATCTTTGATCATGCCTTAGACAACTCTCTTGGAGAAAATTCACCATTAGCTACTCTTTATGATTTGAACGTTTGTGTGGTGTTATTAGGAGTCGGATACGATCGCTGCACCAGTTTCCATCTGGCTGAGTATCGGGTTGGTGGGACACAGCAAGTTAGCAAAGGTGCGCCAGTTCTAGAAGCAGGACAACGAGTTTGGAAATATTACTCAGATATTGAATTTGACAATGACTGTTTTGTTGACATAGGTAGAGATTTGGAAAACACTGGTCATGTCAAAGTCTCAAAAGTTGGTTCTGCACAAACCAAGCTATTGTCTGTCAGAAACGCTGTTGATTTTGCCGTTGATTGGTTGACAACTCATCCCAGATAGAAGGAGCAATCAGGATACGTTTTGTGACATCAAAATCTTAGAAATTAAGGCATTATCTAGCACATAAACCATGAACTCAATACATCGACAAGAAGTAAGAATTTGTTTTGTTGGTGACTCTTTCGTTAACGGTACTGGCGACCAAGAATGTCTTGGTTGGACAGGGAGAGTATGTGTTAATGCTAATAAAAAAGGTTATGACATTACTTACTATAATTTAGGAATTAGGCGTGATACGAGTACTGATATAGCAAAGCGTTGGTTACAGGAAGTATCACTGCGATTACCCAAAGAATATGATGGCAGAGTTGTATTTTCTTTTGGATTGAATGACACAACATTAGAAAATGGTAAAACTCGCGTGGATTTGGCAGATTCGCTCAAAAATACCCATGAAATTTTAAGCGAAGCTCAAAAGTTATATCCTGTTTTGATGGTTGGCCCCGCACCATACATAGAACAAGAAGATTCTCAAAGAAAGCAAAGAACTATAGATTTATCTAAACAATATGCTTTTATTTGTAAAGGATTAAATGTACCTTATTTAGACGTTTTTCCGATATTAGAAATATCAAATATCTGGATTAATGAAGCAAGAGCCAATGATGGGGTTCATCCTCAAGCAGGCGGTTATGAAGAATTTGCCCAAATAGTAGAAAATTGGGACACTTGGTTAAATTGGTTTCCTGTGATTTAATCGAACATTCAAAGTTAGGATAGTAGTAGCACCTAATTTTTATATCCAAAGGTGGTAATTATGCAGCAAATTACTCTAGCTGAAGCATCTCAAAATTTATCCGACTTAATTGAAGCAGCACTCAGTGGTGAGGAAATTATCATCATCAAAGATAATCAACCTGTTGTGAAGTTAACTCCTGTGTCACCAGTTAAACGCCCCCGTCAACCTGGAAGCGCAAAGGGTTTAATTACAATATCTGATGACTTTGATGCACCACTCGAAGATTTCAAGGAATATATGGAATGAGATTATTGCTGGATACACATACTTTTATTTGGTATGTGACAGATAATTCAAGACTTAGTAATCAAGTAGTAGAGTTAATTAATAATGAAAATAATGAAATTTTGCTAAGTATAGCTAGTCTATGGGAAATAGCTATTAAGCAGAATTTAGGCAAGCTTAGTTTTAATCAGCCATTCGAGATATTCATCACACAGCAACTCAACCTCAACGATTTTAGGTTACTCGATATCAAAATTAGCCACGTTACTGTTGTTGCTACACTATCTTTACATCATCGTGACCCATTCGACCGAATTTTAATTGCACAATCGATAGTAGAAAATATACCTTTACTGAGTGCCGATAAAATTTTTGATGCATATCCAATAAGACTTGTATGGTAAGTAGCGCTCATTTTCTACCAAAAGATAAATAAACAGTCATCACCAAAAAAACTTAACATTACTTTAGGCAGTGCTAGGCAAAGATAATTTTATGGGTTACTACATCGCTCCTCGGTTTCTGGACAAACTGGCTGTCCACATCACCAAAAACTTTCTAAAGCTTCCTGGTGTGCGAGTTCCCGTGATTTTAGGTATTCACGGACGCAAAGGAGAAGGCAAAACATTTCAATGTCAATTAGTCTTCGAGAAAATGGGTATCGAGGTGACTCATGTCTCTGGTGGCGAATTGGAAAGTCCAGATGCAGGAGATCCGGCGCGGTTGATTCGGCTGCGCTATCGGGAAACAGCAGAACTGATCAAAGTACGCGGCAAAATGTGTGTACTGATGATTAACGATTTAGATGCGGGGGCTGGACGCTTTGATGAAGGCACTCAATATACTGTAAATACGCAGTTGGTGAATGCCACACTAATGAATATTGCTGATAATCCCACAGATGTGCAGTTGCCTGGAAGCTACGATTCCACACCTTTACATCGTGTACCGATTATTGTCACAGGTAATGATTTCTCTACTCTCTATGCACCGTTAATTCGGGATGGACGGATGGAGAAATTTTACTGGGAACCAGACAGAGACGACAAGGTGGGAATTGTCAAGGGGATTTTTGAACCTGATGGACTATCGCAGAAGGAAGTTGAACAGCTAGTTGATACATTTGTCAACCAGTCCATTGACTTTTTTAGTGCTTTGCGATCGCGCATTTATGACGAACAAATCCGCAACTACATCCATAAAGTAGGTTTTGAGAAAGTATCCTTGAGTGTGGTTAACAGCACTGAAGGGCCACCAGAATTTAAAAAACCAGATTTCAGGCTGTCTCACCTAATAGAGTCTGGTAACTTCCTCGTTGGAGAACAAAAACGGGTGGAAAATTCCCATTTGGTTGACGATTACAACCGACTGAATCGAGGTAGAAATTCTCAATCTGCACAGCCTGCTGCTGTAACACCAATTAATCAGCCGTCAAGCAATGGTGCAACTCAAGAACCAAAAACGAATGGATTCCAGAAACAGGAAGTATCAAGCCCACATTTAACCCTAGAGACACAAGAACAGATTCGGCAATTATTATCTCAAGGTTACAAAATAAGTATTGAACACGTAGATGAGCGCCGTTTCCGTACAGGTTCTTGGCAAAGTTGTGTTCATAGCCACATTGATGCCGAGTCTGATGCAATCTCAAACTTAGAGGCAACTTTGGCAGAATATAGCGGTGAGTATATTCGCTTAGTAGGTATTGATCCGAAAGCCAAGCGGCGGGTTTTGGAGACAATTATTCACCGTCCGCATGGGAAAAATTAGGAATAATTAGGAATAGATAATTGAGAAAGAGCGATCGCTTTTGTCGATTCTCAAACAACTGGAAAAATATGCTTCCTCAATTTCGGAACTTACGCAAAAAATAGCCCAAAGCTTGATTTTTTAGTAGGGACAATACCCTGCGGGTACTAACTCGTAGAGTAGCCGCAAAGCGTCTACATTAATTGCCCCTACCGCCTGTCGTTTTGCGTAAGTCCTAAATTTGATAGCTGAATCCTTATACCTTAACTACAGGTAGCAGCTGAAGCCGAGTTAACCCTTGTTAAATCGCTAGTGAATACTGCTGTGTATATATAAGGTGATGCACCAGAGCAAGTCATGGAGTTGGTATTAGTGCGGCGGGGAGTCCACCATGACTTTGCTTGCACAGTTAAATTTGTGCCATCCCATGATAGGCTTCTGACAACTAAAGAGTTTGTATTTCCATTATCCGCCTTTTTAGCAGATAAAAATGTAGCATAGTAAACCTCGCCATTGGCTGGATTAATCCGGGCTATAACTGCGACTTTTGGCCCGCCTCCACTACCATAGCTAGACAACCAGCGCCCGGTTGCAAAGCGGCGAAAATCATTACCAGTCTGACTGCCAGTGGAAGAGTAAACGCCGTATAAAAAATTTCCCCCAGTCCAATACAAACCGTAGCCTGTACCGTCGTCATTTGTTGTTTCGTAATCAGTCCTACACCATGTTTTAATACCATTATTAAAACGGATAGTTATAGGGTTTTTGTTATTAGATGAGACTTGCTGATAACCAATGTAAAAGGCTGAACTTCCACTAACTACTCTGGGCCCATTCTTAGCTTTGATAGTCGCTTCACTATCATTGCAACTAAATGTCACAGCATTCCCAATAGATGAATTTACTATTTCGGCAAAAGCTGGAGGGACATTTTGTGTGAGGGCTAAATCAGCTACTAATACGACAGATAAAGAGAAACCTGCCAAATACTTTTGAAATTTTTGAGAATAAATCATGATATAAATCTGCCGAGAAATTGTAAGGGAAAAACACCGTATCACTATAAACTCTAATGAGAGTTTAGACAAGCAAAATTGTTGAAATTCGCAGATAGCAACATTTGCAGCATTACGATAAATGAGGCTAGACTACAAAGTGCTTAACAGAATATGCATGACATTGCATGGTATTAACTGTATATAAAGTTTTCTTATCCAAAGAGCATCATTGAATAGATTGATGATCAATTCAGAATCTAGATGCTCTCTAAGAAATGCCGCATGGGTATGTTGTTAGCCAAGCTAGACTAGACTTGCGCCTCGTGTCACAGATGTGGTGAGGGTACAAAGACTTCATTGATTAAGAAGATTGCAGACTTGCTACTACTGTGATATTCAATTTTTAAGCCAGAATTAATTCTCAATTCTGCTTCTTCACTCTTGAATTCTGTTTGATAAATTGCGACAAATGCTTTTAGAGAACAAATAATATTTGTTCCTTTTTTATCTCTCTTATTAGAAGATTGAATTCATCTTTGAATCCATTGATTTCAGTCCAGCCGATCTTAAGTCAGCTTTTTATAGAATATGTGATGTCCGTTTTTGGAGGAGACATAGATATATTCCTTAAATAGGGTTCTAAAGTTAGTTTGGCTTAGTCAAGCTGTTTTTTGGTTCAGTAAAATTCGTGAATAATTTTATTTCTCATAAAACTAATACATTAATCTGAGTAATTTCTCTTAATTCAGATATTAAATCTAGTTTTTTGGGCAATTGCTTCTTAGTGATGAATATCAGAATATTCATCATAATGGCACGATTTCGTCTTATTTTATCGATACAGAGGGCGGGAATAGCTGATTAGAGGCTCTGCCTTCAGTGATATATTAATATCAGCAGCCCAGATGAATGTATTCTCATACTCCGTATGAGAAGGAGCAAAACAGCAAAACTTCATCAAGCTAGGTTTTTAGGACTTGTATATACACTGTAGCCTTCTAAGCACTGGGGGACAACTCTAAAAAAATTGTGTGTACACCTAAGTTGACAAGGAGAGATATGGTATTTTGGGCTGGAGGTTAGGTATATATTGGACTCATCAACCCAGAAGCGCTAGAAATGCTGCTTCACCACGTCTAAGGGTGAACAATTCCAATAATCGATATGGGAGACAATCAAACCATCAGAGTTAAGACCTAATTCACTCCAACCAGGAATAGAAATCCGTGGCTTCCAGGGGAGAGGAGTATTCCAACTGAGTGTCCACTCAGTTTTAATTGTGTCTCCTAAACGTTGAATATTATGTAAGTCCATCTTGGGATCTAAAAACCAAGTTTGGATAAAATTAATCATTTTTTGATAACGTTTCACACCACGAAATTTATTCAGTGGGTCTTGAAAATAAACGTCTGGAGCGTAAATGCTGTAAGTTTGATTGACTGGGAATCTTTGATAGTCTTCTTTGAGAATTTCAATGATATCCATAATAGTCGCTTTATATTCGATGTCCTCGCTGATAGAGGATATCAGGTTTTTGGCAACTTTATAGTTTTGGGTACTAAATTCAATACAGTTAAAATAGCGGTTGGAAATCGGGTCTATATAAATAAAACCCGCGTAGGCGGGTTAAAAAACCTTAAGTTTCTCTAGTCCGGGATGCGTACTCCTACAGAGAAGCAAGCTACGCGTCAGCGTGCCGGAGGCTTTTTGTTAACGCCAATGTTGGGGTATGTTCAGATTTTCCGGTAGGATTGTTGTGCGATCGCCAAATGCCTGTTCAATCTGCTGTAATTCTAGGTTCTCACATCCGCTCAAGTTTGCCCTAAAGAGATTAGTTTCTTGGAAGTTGGCATCTTGCAGATTAGCTGTACTGAGTAACACGCCTTCTAAGTTGGCCCCAGAAAGTTTTGCGTTTTGCAGGTTACTGCCAATCAGGTTTGCATCTTCGAGGTTGCTACCCTCGAAGTTGGCTTCAAAGAGGTTAGCATCACAAAGAATTGCCCCTTCTAAGTTGGCATCACAAAGAATTGCCCCTTCTAAGTTGGCATCACAAAGAATTGCCCCTTCCAAGTTTGCATCATAAAAGATTGCCTTCGAGAGGTTTGCCTTTCTGAGAATTACGCCTTGCAAATTGGCTTCTGGAAGGGTTGCCTTCGAGAGGTTGGCTTCATAGAAGACTGAGCCACAAAGATTGGTTATTGATAGGTCTGCCTCGGAGAGATTTGCTTGTGTAAAATTTACCCATTGTAAGTTAGCTCCTACGAAAATTGCCTTAGAGAGGTTAGCTTCCGTTAAGTCTGCATTACTGAGGTCTGTATTGCGTAAATCTAGTTTTTGGTTTACTGGATCTTTATGTGAATCGCGTCGCCCAATGACAGTTATCGCTGTTTGAATATCTGTAGGAAGTTTTGATGATACCTGTAACTCGTCCTCATATTTTTGATTTACCGGAGCATTCTCGCGAATAAAAGCAGCAAGAATTTCCATAATTGTCCAATGGTCTTTGGGAGAATCTTTAGCAATTCGTTCTAAAGCATAAATTGCAGCAAACCGCGTTTCAATTTTTTCATTTCCTAGTTGTTCAATTGCTTTAGAAAAGCGTTCGGGAACAATTTCTTGTGGAGTTGGTTGCTTGTAATTAATACCAGTTACTATATTGTTATCCCAAGCTAGTGTTCCAGCAAGGATCTGCATTAACAGACTCTGATTCTCATCCAAAGAAAGTCTGGATGTATAGTAAGCATTAATTATTAATGCTAGTCCTCCAATAATGATCGCAATAGTTGTTAATGCTTGAGTGATATATTCTATTTTTTCTTGGTTTGAAAGTCCTTGAATATTTTCAAATAAGGAAAAGATTAGAGTTAAAGAAAAAATAAATATAACTGAGATAAATACCAGCAAAATCGTGAGTCCATTTGTCTTTATGAAAGACATGTTATAAGTCTTCACATTTGACTCCTTACGGAAATAAATTTAGGTTGATTTTAAGAGCATCCGTAAATATCTGATAGCGTACAAACACGGAACTACTTGACATATACTTAAATTTGTTTAATATAGCAATCCGATTTGATTTCTGAATCACTCGTAGAGGTAAGGGACTGGGAAGAAGGAATAAAGGTCTACTGAATTTTGTTCAAAAATCAAATATGAGTCCTATAGAAATTATCTCTAAAATATCTGATAACTTATTTTGTAAACATTTTTTGAAATGCGGCTTTTTTGGCTTGTTTGCGATCGCAAATACTGACATGATGACTAGATTGCTGTGGATAGGCCCAATTAAACCTCGACTGCGGTGAGTGTTGAAGCTTAGTGCAATCGAGGCTTCAGAGGTTGTTTTAAAAGTGTTTCCCTGTGAATTTAGACAGGAGGATTTCTGCGATTATGTTAACGCAAACCTAAAATTTCGGAAATCGCCGTAACAATATCCAAATAAAAGTTGCCTTTTACTGCGCGAAACAATTCAAATTTAGAATCAGGGGCACCAAAAAACGGTCTGAGAAACCATCCTAACTGCATACCAACAAAGGCATAAAGCAATAACCAGGATCTTAAAATAGTGGTGCGGGTTTTTTTACCAACTTCATCTTGTTGAGAGAGTAATTGCATCCCTTCATATAAAAATTTCACACCAAAGATGCCTGTAATACCAAAAATTAGCACATTCAATAGTTTGAAAAATTGATAGGAATCTGGTGTAGTGATGAGAAAAAATAGTGTAACTGGTGCCAAGCTAAATAAAAGTACGCTAATCACTGATACAGAAGTGAGTAATACAACGAAATGCTGTAAAACACTGCTCCGAGAACCAAACAGAACATTAAAAAAGAACAAAGTCGGGAAACAAATAATCAGTGTGATTAAATAGAAGACCGGAAGTTTAATTGCACCAGATAATGCCTGTGCCCAACTATGGGATGCACCGATAATTGCTCCATAAAGAGCAAAGAATATAGAACTAGTTACGAATAGAGAACTGATTTTATTTTGTAACCTGACTCCCTGACGAATTTCTTCTAAAAAAGACTGGCGATCGCGCAGTAAATTAACCAAGACACCAAATTGTTGAATTCCGCGATTTTGCTTTTTCAGCATAATTTTATAGTTTGTATATTTTGTGAAATTACTAATGACTAATTAACGGAATCCAAAGAGATAGCTAAGAGATTTAATGACGCTCAAATAGAAATTACCTTCTCTTTCACGGAATAGTTCAAAGATAGAACCCGGTGTACCAAAAAACGGTCTGAGAGTCCATCCTAACTGACTACCTACGAAAGCGTAAAGAAATAGCCAAAATTGCAAAATCTTTTGGCGTGTCTTACTACCTTCATCATCTTGTTCTAAAACTAAACTCGTCGCTTGATATAAAGACGAAACACCAATAAATCCAGTTAATGCAAAGATGAATACATTTAACAGAATCAAAAATTGGTAATTATTCGTGGTAATCAAGAAAAATAAGGTGATTGGTGCAAAGCTAAATAAAAGTACGCTTGTGACTGAAACCGCAGTTAATACTAATGCTAAATGCTGTGCAAAAGTCCGCTTTGAACCAAAAATGATGTTAGCAAAAAACAACGTCGGGATACAAATCAAAAGTGTGATTAAATAAAGGGCTGGGAGTTTAATGGCGGAAGACAAAGCTTGCATCCAGCTATGGTATGCACCAATGATTCCGCCATACGCGGCGAGAAATAAGGAACTGCAAACCAGCAGAGAAATGATTTTAGTTGGTAATCTCGTACCTTGGCGAATTTCCTCCAGAAAACCTGGGCGATCGCGCAGGAATCCAATCAGCACTGCAAAGTATTTGATTCCTAATGATTTCCGTTCAATCATGTTATCCTCACACAGTTAAAATTCTAAGTTTCATCTGAGTAATCACCGCCAGAACCATACTTCCAGGCATCAACCAAACGATGCCAATAATATTGTTGTTCATTTGGTTGATTCTTAATCCATGTTTCTAACATTGGACTCAACCAAAACAAGGCAGTATATACACCTAAATTACCGTAATGTAGCGTCCAATCTAATAAACTTCCTAAACCTACTTGCGGAATGATTTTGGCAACTATTCCCGGATGAGATAAACCAGTTTTTAACAGTGTTTGGGTTAGTGCCGAAAACTGCACTATATCCTGTAAAAATGGTTTTAACACTGGTGTACCCAACTGTTGCATTTCTTCAAATACTGCTGAGAGGAGTTGGTTAATTTGATCTGGGGCAATTTTCTGATTTATACCAACACTCATCGCTTTTTGAAACAACCAGGTAACAGTCAGGCTTGGCTGATAGGGTTGCAACAGTGCTAAAGCTTTTACAGATAGTTGTTCTGTTTCTAGCGCTTCGTAAATGCCATAAGTTAAACGCTTCAGGTGACGCACCATTGCCCCAAAACCACCAAAACTCAAGGGAGACTGACTACCACTGCTGTCTCCGGCTGGTAAAATGCGATTCCAAGGAGTTTTGAGAGGACTTTGCCGATAGGTGGGAAAGAAGCCAAATAGCGCTCGTTGAAATTTCAGCTTGCTCAATTCCACTCCCTGATATTCTGGTAAGAGACGCAGATATTCTTCAAATAGACCTTCTAAACTCAAACGTTGGGGATGTGCATCCATATAGGTAAACAAATAAGTGGTTCTGCCATCCCTGGCTGGGAAAGCTTCCCAGAAGTACTGACATTGATTTTGCAAAGGCGTAAATGATAACAACAAGTCGCCTGAGCTATTTTCCGCAAAACCTTGGGCGCAACTTCCGACAACTAAGCACAGCGCGTCTGGTTTTTTGCCTTGGCGTGCTTGTTGGCTGATTGGTGAAAGATGTCCCATTGCGTCGATTAATAACCGAGTTTTGAATTGGTTATTTACCATCACCCCATCTGGATGAACAATCGCTTCAGTAAAGGGTGTATTTTCTAACAACTTTCCACCCACTGCGAGAAATCGGGTTTTCAATGTCGCCAGGAGATAAACTGGATCTACGCCAATATTCAAGACATCTTCTACCCAAACTTCTGTACCGCCATCAAAACTAACTCGCGCTGGGTTATATTTAGTTGCGATCGCAGTTTCTAATTCATCCTCAGTCAGCAAGTTTAATTCCACAAACACATCTAATTCTTGCCGAGAGATATTCCACTCTTGTTCTCTCCCCCGTAAAATACCCCGTTCCATCAACGCTACCCGCAGTCCCTTCACCGCTAAGGCGCAACCAATTAAAATACCTAAAGTGCCACCGCAGATCAGCACATCAAAGTCTACAACGCCTAAAGGCTGTTGACTTTCTTTAACTAACTGTGGTGCGGGTGCGGAGTTTTCGCGCAGAGATGTGAGGATGCGATCGCCTTGACGCAACCCTCCTAAAACATCACCTGGTAATTGGGAAAGAATTTCTTCAGTTAAAGACATCGGGTTTGATTCCAGCAAAGTTACTAGTATTGATCGTATCTTTGCTGGAACAACGCGCTTAGAGGTTGTTTGAAAAGTCCTCTTCTCGGTAACAAAAGTTTTAGATCCCCCTAAATCCCCCTAAATCCCCCTTAAAAAGGGGGACTTTAATTCCGGTTCCTCCCTTTTTAAGGGGGGTTAGGGGGGATCAATAAGTGCCTAAAATCACAGCTAACTACTTTTCAAACAACCTCTTATCCCAAACCGAATAGTTTTGCGATCGCAGGCAATAATTTATTACCAGCTTCAACCAGTGATGCGATCGCAGGTAAGCCAGGAAATATCCCTTTCAACATGGTGATAGCTGTCTTCGCCGTCTTTTGCTTAGTCGGTTCTTGGGGACTTTTACCCGCTTCTGCCAAACTGTTCACCTGTTCTAGCGCTTCGGCTTTGTCTTCTTCTGACAAATACGTAGATTGGATGATTGCATCTTGCAACTGCGACAATAATTCTTTGATTCCTGGTTTCTCGGCATCAGTTGAATCAGGTAACTGATTGAGGGCAATACTCACGTTACCGCTAATGGTTCCTAGATTAGCAATAGAATTATTGCCAGCGATACCGCTAACATTACTGCTGCCTTCAATATTGATGCCGCTGATATCTGACATATTTGTATCTCCTTGAGTATAAAATTTCGGCTGCTTGAGAGCAGTATCTACCATATTTTCTAAACTAATAATGCGCTTATCTTTTTCTACCAGCAATAATTGCTGACTCTGCGATAAAGCTTTGAGTTGATTATAATCATCAAAATATTCTGCACTCAGTTGAGATTTATCGCTCCCTGCGGCGGTTTTGGCTCTGAGCAAGATTTTATCATCGCCGCGTTTCTCCATTGCCACGATTTCTAACTCGGCTTCGGGATGGTTTTGGGCGAGGTTTTTGAAAGCTATGGCAACAGCACGAGGGTCAACGCCTTGATTATGGTAAAGGTCGAGGGTGTCAAAAATTGGCTTGATAAAGTCGGCAAAATCTCCGTCTGCAAATATCTCTTGTTTATTATCAGGTTTGCGGAGGGGGTCAGGATCTTCTTTGGTGGGTAAGCGCATGAAGACATATTCACACCTCACCCCATGCAATTTAGTTGTATTTGTAATGCCCCAATCTTCAATGTAAGCGCCCGTGAGTGTTGCACCTGTTAAATCTGTGTCGTCTAGTTGCGTTTGCTTGAGCTTTGCTCTTGACAAATCGGCATCTTGCAAGTTTGCTTCACTGAGGTCAGCGCCAATAAAGCTGGCATCTGCTAGGTTAGCTTTTTGTAAGTTGATACCCCGCAGATATTCACGGTCAAAGTTGTTGTCTTGTCCCTGTCCTGTAACTAGCAGTTGACGTACTTGTGAGTTTTGCAGATAAGTTGAACCAGGACGAACACGGTCAAGCATTTTGGCTTGATGCCAACGGCTACAGATAAGAATAGTGTTTCGGAAATCTGTACTTTTGAGTGTGGCTTGGGTGAAATCAGCATTGGTTAAGTCAGCACCACGAAAACTTGTACCTCCTGTTGCAGCAAAGGCGATCGCAAGATTATGAACCAAGGAATATTTTTCGTCTCCTTTCATTGCTCGCCAACTAATGTAAATGCTAAGTAAAATTCCAGATCCGTCTAAAACTAAGGCTCCAGCTGCATTTGTTACACTTATTCTTATATTGAAGTCTGCACCTCCTAGAAAGGTTAATACTCCGAATATAGCTAGAAATACAGCCCCAGTTCCGGCTATAGCAAAAGATCCGGCGAAAAGAGCGGCTCCGGTTTTGGCTATGGCAAAAGCTCCGGCTAAGGCTCCAGATCCAACTACAGACCCAGCTACAGCGAAAGCTAAAGCTAAGGCTCCAGCTCCAGATCCGGCTACAGACCCACTGATGCCTTCGCCACTGACTCCAACTAAGACTACGGCTGTACCTACAGCTGTGGCGAAGACTACGGCTCCGGCTATAACAAAGGCTACGGCTCCGGCTAAGGTTCCTACTCCTTGGTGAATTGTGGTCAAAAAGAAGGCAATTAATAAAATTAAGGTAGTCCAGCCCACGATTTGATTATGTAAGCTGGATTGGTTAAATATTAGTGATACCAAATAACCATTGAGAGACCAGACAAATCCTGATAGTCCCGACAACAAACATGAAACAAAAACTAAGAGAATTGCCCAACGACGTTGCAGTCCAGCTTTGGCGTGGCTGAAGTTTGCTCCTGTCAGGTTGGCATTGGTGAAGTTTGCCCCTCGGATGTCGGCATAGCTAAAGTTTGCACCCGCAAGGTCTTGTCTACCTTTGAAGTTGCGTCCTCGAAGATTTTGACCGGAGAAGTCTAAAGCCATGTTCCACTTTACAGAGGTGAGCAAATTTTACTACACGCTCACCCCTGTAAATTTAAGAATGGTTAGATATTTTTCATGAATGGAGTTCAAAGTCTCGTTCACGAGTATAAAAGGCTCGTTCACGAGTATCAAAGACTCATTAACGGAGTTCAAAGACTCATTCACGAGTATAAAAGGCTCGTTAACGGAGTTCAAAGACTCGTTGACGAGTATAAAAGACTCGTTAACGGAGTTCAAAGACTCATTCACGAGTATAAAAGACTCGTTGACGGAGTTCAAAGCCTCGTTCACGAGTATCAAAGCTTCGTTAACGGAGTTCAAAGGCTCATTAATGAACCTCAAAGCTTTGTTAACGAAGTCTTATACCATTTTCTAACCGCCCTTTTAACCTTAGTGGTTGTTTGAAAACTATTTTGCTGTGACTTTAAACACTTTTAGATCCCCTCCAACATCCCTTAGAGGATGTTTTAAAAGTCCCCTTATGGGTATCAAAAGTTCAGATCCCCCTAAATCCCCCTTAAAAAGGGGGACTTTAATTCCGGTTCCCCCCTTTTTAAGGGGGGCTAGGGGGGATCTAGAAGTACTTAAAAGCACAGCCAAACACTTTTAAAACATCCTCTTAAAAAGGCAGGAAGCGAAATCAAAATTTACCTTGATAATGGGGATTTAGAAGGATCGAAAACTTTTGATACTGACAAAAAGACTTTTCAAACATCCTCTGAATTTGACTATGCCCTTACCAAGGTATTTGTATCATTATGACAGTTAAACGCTATTAGCAAATTCCATAATACTGCTGCTTAATAAATAGGGGGTAAAACCCCTCAAGCCTCAAGTTTTTAACTCTGCTAAAGCAAAAAAATACCCCAATTAGAAAATTTAAAAACCTGCCAAAATGGCAACCACATTCTAATTACCCAAGTTAAATTGTACGAAGATAAACGACTTCAAGGGTTTTTATCAGGGACTACCATAGAAGCAAATTAATTTTGTAAAACCCTATTTATTTACTAAATGATTTCCAAGAAACTATCTCTACTAAATTATTTGCAGAGTATTTTTATCAGCAGATAAATATCAATAATTAGGTTTGGCCTTTGCTGCAACAGGAATATTAAATATGTATGGACGTTGTTGTTGAGATACGCATTAGCCCCTAAATAACGGGCAACGTCTGTATACATTCCTGTTCACTTCAGCAGCAAATGGCAGAGTGGGAGTTTGAAAGCTGACTGATATGCTTCCTCCCACTCTTTTTTATTTATAGGACTAGGGCGTGTTTTCAAAGTCTTAGAGGTTGTTTGAAAAGTGTTTCGCTGTGACTTTAGGCACTTTTAGATCCCCACTAACCCCCCTTGAGAAAGGGGGAACCGGAGTCAAAGTCCTCCTTTTTAAGAAGGATTTAGGAGGATCTACAACATTTTGTTTTTGTACAGAGATATGTGTACACCGTAGCTTTTTAAGAGGGACAAAAATCCCTCAAAGTCCCCCTTTTTAAGAGGGATTTAGGGGGATCTAATTCTATATTGACTTAGAAGTTGTAGCCAAGTCCTAGTTGTAACCCTACATCAGTTTGATCCATAAAAGCAGCATTTACAGCGCCATTTAATGTAAATCGAGAACCGAGAGGAATGTCTACACCACCAGTTAGCAGTAATCCAAAGTCAGTATCGAGATTAGCTTCGATCGCTACACCAGCACCTATATAAGGAGATATAAAGAAGGTTCTGTCGCCGACATCAGCAGAGGCACGAGGGGTAAAATCCAAAGTCAAGGGAACCAAAAACACTGTATCATCCCCAAATAGCACTGATGGTCGCACTGAGATATTGCGTGTCAAACCAATTTTACTGATTACTGCAAAGTTACCATCGCTCAAAGCTGTATCGTTGCCGCTCAAACCAATGTTACCAGCAACCCCGATATAGCTAGGGCCACCAAGAGTAGTTCTACCTGGTGTAACAGTAGGCGTTGTTCCATCTGTATTCCCTGTTGGTGGTTGATTTAACTGACTGATGTTAACATCAGGCGGGACAAGGACTTGGTTAATTGCATGGATAACACCATTGCTAGCTTTAACATCCGCCTGGATAACTCTGGCATTATTGACTGAGATTTGATTGCTAGCGCGATCGATTTGAATATTTACAGGTCTTTCTTCAGCAGTTTGCAGTTCCCCAGCCGCGAGTTGACTAGAAGTGACTGCACCAGGAACCACGTGGTATGTCAAAATCTTAATCAATGCTTGTCTATTTTCTGGTTGCTGTAACTGCTGTAAGGTAGCAGCAGGTAGAGCAGCAAATGCTTGATCTGTGGGAGCGAAGACTGTATAAGGGCCTGGCTGTTGAAGAACATCTGTTAAGCCGGCTGCCTTTAATAAAGAAGTCAGAGTTGTAAGAGAACTACTGGATGAAGCAAGAGTTACAATATCGCTACCAGTTTGAGTCCCACCAACAATATACTGACTAGCTGGAAGATTGCTAGCAATGGGTTGTACTCGTCCCTGTTTAGCCAAAGCTTGATATAAGAGTGCCGCAACTTCAGCACGAGTTAAAGTTTGTTGGGGATTGAGTTGTTTTACATCTGGGTAATTAACAACAATATTAGATTGTGTTGCACTAGTAACACTGGCAATGGCATACTGCGGGATACTTGAAGCGTCGGTGTAGTAGGTGCTGAGGTCAGTACTGGCTCCAGTGTTACTAGCAGTTAAGCCCAAACCACTTGTTAAAGCAACGATCGCCTGTACCTTGGGTATTTGTTGATTTGGCGAAAACACGTTCCCAGGATAGCCTGCCAAAAATCCAGTTTCGTAGGCGTACTGAATTACAGAAGATGCCCAATAGCCAGCAGGAACATCACGAAATCCACCTGCGCTTAATTGCCGAACTCGGTTTTGGTTAGGGAAAGCTTTTTGAATCAGGGCAGCAAATTCAGCACGAGTCACGGCTTGATTTGGTCTGAAGCTGCCATCAGGAAAGCCAGCAATCACATTATTGTCAGCTAGGGCTTGAATGAAGGGACGCGCCCAATAATCTGAGGAAACATCAGATAAGTTAACTGTTGAAGTCGGAGATGGTGTTGCAGGGGATGGTGTTGTAGGGGATGGTGTTGTCTCAGATGGAACGGTATTTTGAGATGAAGCTGGGGTAGAAATTACGATGGGAGTTATTGTAGCAGCTGTCATTCCCAGAACTAGTAAAGCAACCCTTGCTGATGGCCAACGAAAAAAACTAAACATAGAAATATCCTCTTTTGAAATTCTTGGATTGACTATTGGAAAATACTGGGTGCAAGGTTAAGTTAATACAAATATCCAGATGAGTGCTTGGTTTACATCGATTATGGATGGGAAGCCCAAATACAACCGTTAACTCTGGAAAATCAAAATGTTGGACATTATGAGTAGCTGCTCTGACATCTCATCACATTTATCCAAATATTCACCACAAATAGTATTATATTCCTATTTGATTTTTAAATAACCGCAGATAACACTAATAACGATAATCAGTGATTCTGTGGTAATATCCTACGCTGCAAGAATAAATATCATTAGTGCAGGTAGACGATTTTCTCAGTTCTAAAATCGCCATCAAGCAGTAAGAAAATTGGCTTTCAATAGCCGTTTCTTTATAATTGCCGACGAGGGTTAATACCGTCAAGCTCAATGCATCACGATCTTTAACAAGGTTTAAGAAGTAGCAATGTATGTTGACGATATGATGTATTATTAGCCTTTAATCGAGATTATACAACTAACTAATGGCTAGATTACGATCAAAAACTTTCACTCTTTAGATAGTTGTCCTTGATAGAAAAAATTCTAATACTAGACTGGAAATTAGCGATCGCAATCAAAGATTTGGGGCATGATTGCGCCAAGATTTTTACCTCGGAATTATTCTTTTGCAAAAGACAATTTTATGAAAATCAATCCAAGGATAAACTAGGATTTTTGATAAGAGTCACGCAAACCTACACGCGTAAGCAATACTTTTCGGTTAAACCCAATAATCTCTCTTTTGGTCTGGGGAAAGGTTAAAGGGCAATGGGGAAAGGGAAATTCACACCCTTTCCCCTTTCCCCCAAAACCCGAAAAGTATTGCAAGCGTAAGGGCAATTTATAAATTACCCCTACCTGAAAATAAAGGTTTCGGCTATTGTTTGCGTAAGTCCTATTTGAATTTCAGAGAAGTGTAACGTCTCTTCGCATTTTGAGCCAGTCACAAGTGTTACTTATCTTTGACCTAGCAAATCTGCAATTGAGGTTATTAATTCAGTTGGTTGTACTGGCTTGGCAATATGTTTCTGAAAACCAGCTGCTAGAACTCGATCGCGATCGCTTTCTCCCGCATAAGCTGTAAGAGCGATCGCCGGAATTTCCCCTCCCTCTTCCTTTGGCATAGCTCTGAGCAGCCTAATCAGGCTGTAGCCATCCATCTCTGGCATTCCTAAATCACTGATTAATACATCAGGTATGGTCTTGACTATGACAGCCAGCGCCTCAGTTACCGATGCTGCAACAGTTGTTAGTGCCCCATTCTGTTGTAGGAAGAAGTGCAAAAACTCCCGTGTATCAGCATCATCATCAACAATCAATACCCGTAGTCCAGCGATCGCTAACGAGTTAAGTTTCTCTCTACCTCCCCCAGTTTTCTCATCTCCCCTAATCTCTTTCATCACAGGCAGTCTCACAATAAAAATTGCTCCCTGTCCTTCTCCTGCACTAGCTGCTGTTATAGTTCCACCATGCAGCTCTACCAGGTTGCGAACTATTGCCAATCCCAATCCCAGCCCGCCAAATTTTCTGGTTGTACTGCTATCAGCTTGACGAAAATATTCAAATACGTGGGGGAGGAATTCAGGGGAAATCCCTTGTCCAGTGTCTTTAACTTGAATCAGTGCTGAGTGGGAAGTCAATTCCACACTTGAAGAGAGGCTGATTTCCACAAATCCGTTAGGGGGAGTGAACTTGACAGCATTCGAGAGTAAATTCCCTACAACTTGCTGTAGGCGATAATAATCGCCTGACACTTTACCAACATTAGGGTCAAGCTGTATTTTGATCTGAATGGATTTGCTTTCTGCGATTAACCGGACTGTTTCTAATGCAGCATCAATTACAGATGCTAGGTTAACAGTGGCAAAAGTCAGGTTCAACTTACCGCGAATAATTCGGGATACATCCAGCAACTCATCAATTAATTGAATCTGCAATTGAGTATTTCTTTCGATGGTTTCTAAGGCCCGATTGGTAGTAGCTTCATTAAATTTGCGGCTTTTGAGTAGCGATGACCAGCCTAAAATTGGGTTGAGGGGCGATCGCAATTCGTGGGAGAGAATGGCGAGAAACTCATCTTTGTTTCGGTTTGCCTGTTTGAGTTCCTCTGCTTGCTGTCTAAGTGTCTTTTCTAATTGCTTCCTTGGAGTTAAGTCCAGAATAAAACAGATCCAAGATGGCGGATCTTTCTCTACCAAAGCACCACCAATTAGTATAGGAATGCGCGAACCATCTTTGCGGATATATTCTTTTTCAAAAGGATTACATACTCCAACCGTTAAAAGTTGCTCTATCCCCTGCTCATCAAGAGCGTGATATTCCGGTGGAGTCATCTGTTTTCGGCGTACCTTACCTGCTAATAATTCCTCTCGCGTATAACCCACCATTTCTAAAAAAGCCTCGTTCGCCTCAGTAATATGGTCTGGTGTCGCGAACATAATGCCAATAATATTAGAATCAACTAAGCGCCTTAATTGAGTTTCACGTTGGCGCAAATCATTTTCTATCTGTTTGCGCTCAGTAATATCCTGAGCAGTACCCATCATCCGAACTGGCTGATCGTCGGCTTCGTAAAAGACACGACCTTTAGCAGCAATCCAATGAATGCTACCATCAGACCAAAGACTGCGGTATTCAATGTCATACTCAACCTTTTCCTGAAAACAACGAGCGATCGCTTCATTGAGGCGTTGACGATCTTCTGGATGTATGCAGTTGAGGAAAAGCTCATAGCTCATTTCGACTTCTGGGCCTAGTCCAAATAGCTCCTTACATTTCTCTGTCCAAACTAACTCGTTGCTGGTAATATTCCAAAACCACATACCCAGTTCCGCAGCAGAAGTGGCTAACCGAATTCGTTCTTCACTCTCGCGCAGGTTTGTTTCAATTTGCTGGCGATCGCGCAGTATAGCTTGCTGTTCGGTAATATCAGTACTAGCACCAACGACCCTAACTACCTGACCATTGGTATCCCGGACAGCAAAACCCTGGTCTTGCACCCATAAATAGCGGCCATCTTTGTGACGGATTCGATACTCAATACTATAACGGTTGCCATTGGCCATACTAGCCATGAACTGGTCATTAACTCTTTGTTGGTCATCGGGATGGATAAGTTGTTGCCACCACTCGAAGGTAGGTTCAGCTTCTTGTTGTGTGTAGCCAAAAACCTGGGTTAAACCCTGAGTTCTTTCCACACTACTTCTGTGAATTTCCCAGTCATAGATTAAGCAATTAACCGCCGCAGCTGCTAGCTCAAACCTTTCGTTACTTTGCCGCAGTGAAATTTCTATGTGTCGTCGCTCTGTAATATCAAAAGCAATGCCTAAAAGATATTTCGGGAATCCCTCAACAGTTCTGCTATATACGGTGTCATAGCTACAAAACCAACGCCACTCTCCATTAACATGTCGAATGCGGTACTCAAAACTGAGGACTTCGCCTGGATGGGCAGAATTAAATCTTTCAAAATAAGTAGGGAGTTGAGCTAAATCTTCAGGGTGCAGAAGTTGGGTAAATAAATCCTTTCCCATTGCCTGGATTTCTGCTGGTGTGTAGCCCCAACCTTGAGCAATTTCGTAATTAACATAAGAATTTCGCTCCTCTATGAGGTCATATATGTAAAGTATCCCCGGCAGAGTACCAGCAATTTGTTGGAACAAACGTTGACTATCCCACAGTATCTGAGATTCATTTGCATCAACAAGAGAGGCAAGAGGAACAATACTCTCAGCCTCTGGCTGCAACCAACTTTCTTCTTCAACTTGTTGAATATCTTCAGTACAGTTACATTTTTCCTCAAGTTGTGCGTGCTTAAATTCTGTAATATCCGAAAAAGTTGTGATGATCGCAAAGGGAGTGTCTATTCCACCTTGGAACAGAGGTTGTGAAGACAACGATAGCCAGACTAGCTGACCATTTGGCTTATAAAAGCCACACACCATATTTAAGCAAGGTTTACCTGTTTTCTGAGCAGCGATCGCTGGGTGAGTTTCGTTAGGTAAAGGAGAGCCATCTTCATGAAGAAATTGCCACTTGGAATCGAGCAAGTTCTGCCCTACAAGTTGTTCTGTGGTTAGTCCCAAAATGCGATCGCAAGCTGTACTGCAAGCCTGGATAGTACCATCCGCCAACTGAAGCACCATTCCCTCTTCTCCACTGGCTAAGAGCGAATAATTTGCTTTTTTACTAACTTGCCGATGCAGCAGCTTTTCATTAGCCAGCTGGTTTTGGGACTTTTCCGCGTCTGGCATTCTGTAAAGTTAAATAAATTTAAAGTTAATTTAAGATTCAGTGGCTTGTACTTACATAAATTTTAGCCTTATTTCTTCCATTTTTAGGCAAAATATTACTATCTAGTCGGCTTTCCCAGTTGCCGATAAGTCTAAATTTAGAAAGCTATCCAGAGAAGGGTATTAAGGTTATGCCGAATCAACCTCAAGTATAGATAACGTGATGATTATTACACGCTCAACATTATGTAGTAGTTTTTAGTTAAAAATTTAAATTTCTTGTGATATATTTCTGTAATCTACAATACCCGTGATGTAGATAATATTGTCGGAGATTTTAAAATTTAGTATTATGTCTAGTCAAGAGCCAAATTCTAATCAAGCATTTCAGCAAACACAGGCTACTGGAACAAAAAAAAGGAAACTACAACCTCCCCCAGACATCAAAAAACCAAAGAAAACCGAATAAAAGCTTTATAGTCAGTTTTAGAGATTTAATTTCAATTAAGTCTCTACACTTTTCATAAAAATAAATCAGCTTATACCAATTCTATGGGAAGCGGCACAAAATCAACCTTGATAAAACAAGAAGCTTAAGCCCCTTGTTCTATACAACGTCAAAAATAATCGGTATTATTTATTTTTCGCTTGAGTCTTTGCCTGTTCTAAAGCTATTTCTTTAATAGCCTGATATGAATTAACATTTGAAGTCCCTTCAATAGCTTTAACTGCCAAATCCTGAACTTGCTTGAGAGCAGATTCAAGTTGTTTAGAAAGATTTTGAATCCGCGTCTCTTGATTAGTAATAGTTTGTTCTAGAGATTGCAGCCTTTGTTCATAGAAACGCTTTTGCCCTTCTACTTCCTTAGAATATAAATCTGATTTTACTTTCGCCTGGTAATGGGCAATGCCTTTGCCTTCTTCTGTAGCTTTTTTGATAGCTGCTTCTTTATCTTTCGGGAAAGCCTCTACTTTCGCTTTTAATTCTTCAAATTGTTTCTCTCTCTCAGAAATTGCTTTCTCTCGTTCAGCCCACTGTTTCTCTGTGTCTTGTAGTAATTCTTCTAGTTGTTTATATAGTGCTTTCTGCTCTTGTTCGTATTCGTCACTTTGCAGTTGTCGTTGGAGTTCTAAATTATATTTATACTCTGAAGCATCGCGTTGTCGAGTTTTCTTCAAGTTTTCATTCCGTTCTTTTATAGCCCGTTGCTGTTCTTCCTGTTCTTTTCCCCAAATATTTCTTTGTTCTAGTATTTCTTGGAATAACACTTCAGAACGCTGGTTATATTCTTCCTGATAAGCTTTCGTATTATCTTCATAAGATTGGATGAGAGTATCCAAGATATCATCAGAAATTTCTAAATTGTGCAGCTGTGTTAATTGTTGGATTTCTTCTTCTAAATTTCGCCTGATTTCTTCCAATTTAGAGGCTTTTGTGGTTAGCTGTTCCGATAATTCATTAGCAGCACTGCCAAAACCTAATTGAATCTTTGCCAAGCTTTCAATTGTATTGTTCATCTTCTGTTGGACACTCGAAAGCTGATTCATAGCTGTTTTTTGTTCTAATTTAGGCTGTTCTTTTGTTCCAGACTGGCTTTCTTTGGCAACTTTTTCAAGTTCCGATTTTAGTGCTGCTTTTTCTTTAGCTAACTCCTCAAACGCCTGAAGAATTTCTACTTTAGTATTCTTATCAGTCGGCTTTTTCACCACCACAACAAACCTCCTCTTCAGGAATTAAAAATGGTTAAGATGCTACAGACTCGTAACTATTTAGGATTTGAACTACCAAAAGCCCTCATAGCTAAGTCTTGTGCTTGTTTTAATGCAGTTTGCAATTGAGCAGAGATACCTTCTATTTGCTCAGACTGTTTCTTAATTGTTTCTTCCAGAGATTGAATTTTTTGTTCATAACTCTGTTTGTTAGATTCCCATTCTCTCTCAAATAAATCAGCCTCAATCTTAGCTTTTTGGCTTGTTTCTTTAATTGCTTCTTCTCTAGCTTTCTTAACGGCTTCTTCCAGTT
The DNA here is from genome assembly GCF_010747425.1 of Nostoc sp. UIC 10630. Taxonomy (NCBI): domain Bacteria; kingdom Bacillati; phylum Cyanobacteriota; class Cyanophyceae; order Nostocales; family Nostocaceae; genus Nostoc; species Nostoc sp. UIC 10630. Next base: position 5,617 of record NZ_JAAGOG010000079.1, on the reverse strand, counting down.
CGTTAGGAAATGTAGTTACCTTTTGCTCATAGTCTGCAAACAGTGGTTGGCGTTCAGCGAATATCTTTTCTCGTTGTGCCCAATCTTTATTTTTCTTTTGAGAATTCTCTTGTATTTCTCTTTTTTGTTGGCGCTTTATCGCTTCGTAGCTATCTGTATTGAGTTTACGAGTCGTTTCTAACTTATATTGAGATTCTTCTTGTTCTTGCTGGCGCTCTTTGACTAATAAATCGTTATACTCTTGGAGTTTTTCTTCATACTCAGCTTGCTCTTTTTGCCATTCTTTCCGCCTAATTGTAATTTCTTTTTCTAGTGCTTCCCTTTTGCTGATAGTATCTTGCTCTAGGGTTTTTAATTTTTCTTGGTGTTCTTGACTTAAAATGTCTAGAGTATCCGCTACAACTCTGATTTGTTGAAGCTCTTGTAAGCGTTGAGTTTCAATTTCTATAGCTCGGTTCAATTCATCTAACTTAGAATTTTCCTGAGCTAGTTTTTCAGATAACGCATTGAGAATACTGCCAAACTCCAATTGTAAATCAGCTAAACCTTTGACAATACTATCAACCGTATATGCAGAAGCTGCTTGCAGAATTTCTTGACTTTTTGCCTTGTCTGCTTCCTCTTGTTTGGTTGCTATTTTAGATTCCAGCTTTTTTCTTTGGATAATAATTTGTTGAAATGCTTGCATTAGTTGTTGTTTGCTGTCCTTGACTCCAACTGTAGTCATCTTCCAACTCCCTTCAATAGGCAAATGATTTATTGGGTAGCAAGCCATACCAATGACTACCCTATGCAGACATCAGAGTAGCCTTTAAATCAACATTTTTAACGCAGTGGAAATACTGAATTGATCGACATAGGACACTTAGGTGGTACGAATTTTCCACAGTTATGTCCTTCTATTTTTCAGTTATAGTTTTCCCTTTGAGATTTGTTAGTACTTTTGTACTAAGATAAATATACCTAACCTTATCTCTTTTTGTCAAGATAATGCTTTATATAATTGCGCCACCCAACAAAGTATTAAAAGCTGGCAATCATGGTGATTTAGGAGAATGATGTTGAATGTATTACTTTTTGTAAAGAAAATCTAAAAGAATTAACCCTAGCACAAGCGCCGTAGCCCTAAGGCGAGATAATAAGTTTAATCATGCTAATTGATACAAGCACAGTCCCAGACTTTTGTGATATCAATGTATACCACTGAATCGACCAAATACTCTGCCAGAACGGAAATTGGACAAACCAGCCGTATTCTAGTAGTAGAAGATGAAGAATTAATCCAGGAAATGCTAGCTGTAGCCCTGGAAGAAGAAGGTTACGGGGTGGTAACTGCACCCGATGGGCGATCTGCTATAGAGTATCTCAAAAGTTTTGAAACCAACTCAGGGGAAGTTCCCTTTGATTTGATCATTCTTGATTTGATGCTGCCGCAAATCAATGGGCTAGATATATGCCGTTTGCTGCGTCATCAAGGAAACCCAGTACCGATTTTAATGCTCAGTGCTAAAGGTAGTGAAACTGACCGCGTTCTGGGGTTGGAGGTGGGAGCAGATGACTACCTGACCAAACCTTTTAGTATGCGTGAGTTAGTAGCTCGTTGTCGCGCTTTACTCCGCCGCCAACGCCTAAGTAATTTACCACAACTACCAGTATTAAAATTCAAAGATGTTACCTTGAATCCTCAAGAATGTCGGGTGCTGGTTCGTGGTCAAGAGGTGAGCCTTTCACCTAAAGAGTTCCGCTTGCTGGAATTGTTTATGAGTTACGCCCGGAGGGTATGGTCGCGGGAACAATTACTAGATCAGGTTTGGGGGCCAGATTTCGTTGGTGATAGTAAAACTGTAGACGTTCATATTCGCTGGTTGCGCGAAAAATTAGAGCAAGACCCCAGTCATCCCGAATATATTGTGACTGTACGAGGTTTTGGCTATAGGTTTGGATAATTAGTTTAGATAGTTGTTAGTTTTTAGTAGTCACCAACAAACTAACAACTCAAATGCTTTTATTGGGATTTTTTCTGGGTTTAGCAGTAGGCATTGGGTTTTGGATTTGGCAACAGGTTCAACTTAACCGCTACCTGGGGCGCTTATTCCGACCGTTAACCTCGCATTCTGACAAGAAGGGACTGCTGCTGATTCCTGGTTTATGGCAGGAAATAGCGATGGTGAAACAGCAACGGCAAGATTTGCAGCAATCATTGCAAACTTACCAAGACTTGCTAGATTTTGCACCAGTGGGATATTTGCAGGTAGATGAGGAAAATCAGCTGCTGTGGTGTAATCGGCAGGCGCAGGAAATTTTGTATCTGCAAAGGTGGCAACCAGAAGAAATACGTTTACTACTAGAGTTAGTACGGTCTTACGAACTTGACCATTTAATTGAGCAAACTCGCGATCGGCAAAAACCACAGGCGGGAGAATGGATATTTCATCCATCTTGTGATGATGCGGCAGAGATGCCAACAATCAAATCTCTAGCTTTGCGGGCATCTAGTTTGCCTTTACCTAATGGACAAGTAGGAGTATTTTTAGAAAATCGTCAACCCCTATTAGACATAAATCAAGTACGCGATCGCTCTTTTTCTGATTTAGCCCACGAACTCAGAACCCCCTTAACTTCAATTCGCTTGGTGGTGGAAACTTTACAAATCCGCTTGGAACCACCTCTAAATCGCTGGGTTAACCGTTTGATGCAGGAAGTCGATCGGCTGATTAACTTAGTGCAAAGCTGGTTAGACCTGACTCAAATGGAAGCAAACCCAACCATGCAATTGCAAGCCAAAGCTGTAGAATTGCGATCGCTAATTACATCTGTTTGGGAAACACTAGAACCGTTAGCACAGCGCCAACATCTATCTCTTTCTTATTCTGGCCCAGAAAATCTTTGGATTAAAGCAGATCAAGCCCGGATTTTCCAAGTTTTTCTCAACTTGCTAGACAACAGTATTAAATACAGTCCTCCTTCTACAAGTATTCGTGTTGAAGCGAAAATCTTATCAACAAAAAATCATGATGGTACTTCCCAAATTCTAGAAATAAATCTTATTGATTCTGGAGTCGGATTTTCTGAGGCAGATTTACCCCACGTTTTTGAGCGATTTTATCGAGGAGATAAGGCGCGAACCCATTCCCCACAAGATAGTAACTCCATCGGGGCGATCGTTGGCAATGGATTAGGATTAGCGATCGTTGAGCAAATTCTGATCGCCCACGGTGGCTCAATCAAAGCTATGAACCATCCAGAAACCGGTGGTGCGTGGATGCAACTTCAATTTCCTGAAGTTATGGCAAACTCCTTAAGCCAAGACTATAGTTAGTAATATCTTCACCTTTAAGACAACAAGTGTGAAAGCTGTCCATTATGGTTCCAATCCTCAAAGACCCGAACTAGCACGCGCCATTAGGCGCTTAGAACGGGACGTATTACGCATGGGTGCTTTGGTAGAACAATCATTTCGCCTCAGCCACCAAGCGTTATTTGCTCGTAACTTAACAGCAGCAAAGGAACTTCCTCTATTAGATAAAAAGATTGATCGCTTTTATCGTCAAATCGAATCAGACTGTACGGCGATTATGACGCTGAAAGCGCCTACGGCTCAAGATTTGCGCTGCTTGAGTGCCTTTATGCAATTGGTGCGAGACTTAGAGCGCATTGGCGATTATGCTGAAGATTTAGCTGAGATTGCGATTAAAATTTTTCCTTATGCGCCTCATACGTGTTTATCTGAAATTGAAGCCATGTCCCTTCACGCACAGGCGATGCTAGCAACTAGCTTGAAGGCTTTGGGAGATTTCGATGAAGGCGGTGGTCGCCGTTTAAAGCACCTAGATGACACTGTAGACGATGCTTACGATCGCGTTTATCAAACTTTAGCCCAACAACGGGATGTACCCGGTGTAGTCGAGCCAATTGTGCTGCTAGCACTGGCAATTCGTTGTCTAGAACGGATGGCAGATCATGCAACTAATATTGGTCAGAGGGTAGCATATATTGTCACCGGTCAACGCTCTTAATTGACGGTTCATTAGTCAACAGCCTAAAGTCACTACCTCTAGCTCCCAGATAAATGGGGTGGATCTTGATTTCAGTTCCCCTCTTTTTAAGACTATCCATTATCCGGATCTGTCTTAACATTTGCGATAGCGATCGCTTTTGTTTTTCTAACCTTGATTAGTTAGTCGTTAATTCTCAATAAAAACGCAGTATTAGCAAGAATATTAAGCGTGAATTTGTCAAGTATGCCTAATCCCTAAGTCTCTCAGATGTTTACAAAACAAAGGTTAAAAGATTGTAAAGAAAGATGTGAGTAACGTATAGATTTTTAAGTACAGGGCTGTTTTAGCCTACAAAGATTTGGCATAATAAGTAGTGAAGAACAATAAAATTTTTGGCTTTTATAGTTGGCAAATTATAGGCATGAAATTTTAATTATTATTACCACAAAATTAGCGATTATAATTATAAATCTGTATGAGCAGATAGAAAAATATTTACTGTTTAATTATAAAAATTGTAGCTTTTGATTCAGTTTTTCAGTGGTTTTTTTAGAGCTTGGATATCACGTACAAGCCAAAATATAATTACTGCTAAGGTTGGTAAAACCGTTAAAAAATCGTACAGTCGGATACCTCGTAGCAGATAGTAAAAAACAGTACTGCTACTACAAAAGAGGATGCTAGTAATCACGAATCTTTTTGAATTGGAATCTATATTTAAAGCTACGATTGCCAGCAGCACAGAGGAATACCAAGAGCAATACCAAGGAGCAGCAAACAAAAATAATATTAAGGTAATCCATCCTATATTTGTACTAAAACTAGTTGCAGAATATGTTTTTTTCAAATATGGTTTTACCAGAATAATTAAATAAGAAATTACAAATATAGAAAAGATTATAGGTTTAAATGTTGAGAATACAGTTGCTTGAAAAGTTACAGGAAGTTTTAGAATTTTATAACTTAGTACATTCTTAATCAAAGAATATAATGAACCGCCTACTCTGTCTTTAACGCCAGGATTGAAAAGGCTTGTCCAAGCATCGACTGAAGGTAAAGCTATCAGAGAAGTTGCAAAAATTATAGCTACAGAGATAAAAATGGCACTAAATAAAATTTTCCAACGTTGTTGCTTAATCAAATAAACAAAAATTAGAGGCAACCAAACAATTGGTAATGTTTTAATTAGAAAACCAATCCAAGCTGTAACAATTGCAGCTAGATAATTATAGTTTTTAAGGCATATTATCAAAATAATTAAAATGGTAGAAATGAAGACATCTACATGGGCATTTGTAACCTGCTCATACAGAAGTAATGGGCTAAGTAAATATGCAGTTGTCACATTTATCTTATAAGGGGAGTTTTTTAAATGCCCCCAAATTAAGTAACTATTTAATATATGGAATAAAAGACAGATTAATTTAAATATATAAATTCCTAAACTAGGAGTAATTGCAACGAAAAAGGCAGAAAATATAAAAAGTAGTTGAGATATAGGCCCATAAGTAGAAGTCTGTTTCCAAACAAGAAATGGAGACAATTCTGAAGTAAATGTGCTTGCAGGATTCAGAAAAGGGTTAATTCCATTTAAATACATCAAACCATAATGTATATAC
>NZ_JAAGOG010000465.1:0-876 GCF_010747425.1 Nostoc sp. UIC 10630 | reverse complement strand
GCGATGATTTCATTTTGGGCAACGTCGATGACGACTCCCCCATCATGGCGATGATTACGCCAGCCGGCGGCTGTATCTGTGGTACTACAGGCAGTGACATAAGCGGGTTTGCCTTCTACCATTGCTAACCCATTGAGATGACAACGATCTTCGGCGAGGAGTTTGGAAATAAAGGGCGGTTGCCATAAGGGAACAAAGTTGTAGTCTGGGCTGAGGGTGGCTAAACAACTAAAGTCGGTATTGACAAAAATCACTTTTCCGGCATCGTCTAACACTACTTCATGAGCGTTGACATCGCCTGTAGTGTAAGCGGTGCGGGGGACATAAAGGCGATCGCATTCCCCATGTTTTTCGCCATTAGCCAAGAAGTTATCAAAATGCCAGAGTTGGTAGCGGGTAGTCATGTAGAGGCTTTTGCCTGCTACATATAGCCCCATTGGTTTGTCGAATAGTCTTTCGTTGAGCTTCAGCTGTCTGTTCGCTTGATTACTAACGAAAAAAAGGCGGTTGGTTTGGTAGGTTGTGAATGCCAAGCTGAGATTTTGCTTGCATAGCCAAGAGCCGAATTGCTCAGAAGCGTTGATTTCTAGTCCACTAGGCGCAGAAACAGGGGTTTCCATTGGTTATTGGGTTAAAGGAGACTAATTAGTTTTGATTTGTTATCCTGAAACGTTGAATGCTCCCACAGGCGCGACATTATGCGACTTTATTTGATAAAGAATTAGGATTGAGGTTAAGGCCCTTACCAGTAATAAAATGCCCAGCCGTATCAATAATATTTTTGGCAAAACCGAGGTATATAGGCGCTTTCGCCTTTCTCCCAAAGGGAGACGCACTCGCGTTCGGGGCGAAAGCTAGGCTTATAGCATTTTATTT
>NZ_JAAGOG010000078.1:0-33102 GCF_010747425.1 Nostoc sp. UIC 10630 | reverse complement strand
CGATCCCCCCTAACCCCCCTTAAAAAGGGGGGAAATTTCTTCAAGTCCCCCTTTTTAAGGGGGATTTAGGGGGATCAAGATATATGCAACTTCACATTAAATTGGTATTATCCCAATAACAATTATTTACGCCAACTTACTTAACTTAAGATGTATTACTATCAACATAGAGCAGAAATAATTGACGAGCCAACTATATACGCAATACAATTATTGTAGTAGAACCTAACGATAGAGTTAATTAAAATAATTTGCCCAGAGAATAAAGACAAGCAATATTAAAGATAATTTGGACAAAAAAATGAACGCCAAAATTATTGCTTTGTTGGGAATTACCACAGCTTTTGCAAGCTTAGGAAGCCAGGTGTACGCCCAGTCACCAGCATCAAGCTTAAATTCAGGTCAATACAGATTAACTGGTGATTCTCTAGTCGGAATTGATAATAGAACAGCCCAAGATGACTTTGGAAAGTTTTTTGAGCAAACTAATCCATCAACAATCTCTAACAATAATAGAAGAGACAAAACTCCAGTCCAAATCCAATTTAACGAGACATTATCACAGCCAGACACTTCTGTTTTCTTAACACCCGCTCAGTCTGGCAATGACAACGATGGATTGCAAGTACAGTTAGATTTAGGGAGAGAATAATCAAGTATAAAGTTGATGCTTTCATGTAAGGTGTGTTGTTGCATAGCGCAACGCACCATCAGCAATCCACGGTGCGTTAGCCTTGCCACGCCAGTAGTCTGTCTCATTAATTTTTCTGGGTTGCGAGATCCCCGACTTCTTTAAAAAGTCGGGGATCTGAACACCTTAATGACATGAACCACTAGCTTGATTTAAGGAAATAATTGAGGGTTTAAAACGCACGGAGGTGGGTTTTGCCTGTATAGTTGCGATTCCTAACTACCCTTTTAACTAAATCCCCTTTCCTGAGTCGGTAATTCTGCAATCATTTTGCAGTAAAATTAATCGTCTAGATACAGGAGGGCTTTGAGATGACTCGTGTCATCATTGTGCGCCACGGTCAAAGCGGTTATAACACCGAGCGGCGTATTCAGGGACGCACTGATGCGTCAACATTAACCGAGAAAGGTCGTAACGATGCCAGTAAAGCTGGCAAAGCCCTCAGCAATATTTCATTTAATGCTATTTACAGCAGTCCTCTGCAACGAGCGAAACACACAGCAGATATTATTCATAGTGAGTTAGCTACTCATTCCGAACAATCTGCTGTAATTCAAGTTTCTGATTTGCTACTAGAAATCGACCTTCCTTTATGGGAAGCACTGCTAACTGCTGAAGTTAAGCAAAAATTTGCCGAAGACTATCGCACTTGGCATCAACGCCCAGACGAACTGCGGATGCTGCTTAATGATGCAGAAGGAACAAGAGAACATTTTCCTGTTCTTGCTTTATACGAACAAGCGCGGCAATTTTGGCAAGAAACTTTGTCTCAGCATCAAGGCGAAACTATTCTGATAGTGGGACATAACGGCATTAATCGCGCCCTAATTAGCACAGCTTTGGGAATCCCTGCAAGTCGCTACCATTCTATACAGCAATCTAACTGTGGCATCAGTGTACTTAATTTTGCTGGGGGATTGGGCGAACCAGTCCAGCTAGAATCTCTAAATCAGACGCAACATACAGGAGAAACTTTACCCTCATTGCGACCAGATCATCAAGGAGTCAGGTTGTTGCTAGTGCGTCACGGCGAAACCGACTGGAATCGCCAAACTAGGTTTCAAGGACAAATTGATGTCCCCCTCAACGACAACGGTAGACAACAGTCGCAAAAAGCAGGCGAATTTCTCCAAGAGGTAGCAATTGATTTTGCTGTAAGTAGCACAATGCTGCGCCCGAAAGAAACAGCAGAAATTATCTTAAAACAGCATCCTAATGTAAAGTTAGACTTGCAAGATGGTTTAAGAGAAATCAGCCACGGACTCTGGGAAGGAAAATTAGAAACAGAAATAGAACAAGAGTTTCCCGGAGAGTTGCAGCGCTGGCGCTTAGTACCCGCCCAAGTGCAAATGCCTGAAGGGGAAAATTTACAAGAGGTTTGGGAACGCAGCGTTGCAGCTTGGCAATCAATTGTAGAAGCAGCATTAACCAATCAATTCAAAACTGTATTAGTAGTAGCTCATGATGCTACAAATAAAACTCTACTTTGTCACATTCTGGGTTTATCGCTAGAAAATTTCTGGAATTTCCGCCAGGGTAATGGCGCAGTCAGCGTTATCGACTACCCTTCTGGAATTGATGGTTTACCAGTATTGCAAGCGATGAACATCACCACTCACTTTGGTGGAGGCGTACTAGATAAAACAGCAGCAGGAGCATTATAAAGAAGTTAAGAGTTAGGAGCGAGGAATTAGAAATAAAGTTAGGAGTTAAAAATTATGAGTGATGAATAAAGTTAAAAATGATGAGCAAGGAACAAATAACTGATAACTCCTAACTCATAACTTATAGCTTCTAATTTCTAACTTTATTCTTAACTCCTAACTAAAAAGTTTTATGACTGAACTGCTGCAAAAAGTACGGGTAATTGACCCAGTTTCTGAAATCGACGAAATCTTTGATGTGCTGATTGCTGATGGTTATATCAAAGAAGTGGCTTCGCACATTGCTGATATTCATCCCGATACTCAAATTAGAGATTGTCAGGGATTAGTTCTCGGGCCTGGGTTAGTGGATTTGTACAGCCACTCCGGTGAACCAGGATTTGAAGAACGGGAAACCCTGTTGTCTTTTTTACAAGCTGCTACTGCTGGCGGCTTTACCAGAGTTAGCATCTTGCCCGATACATCCCCAGCTATTGATAACCCTGCACTTGTGGCCCAGTTGCAGCAGAAGAGGGCAGAGGGGCAGAGGAGCAGAGGGGTAGAGGAGAATTTGTCTCCCTTGCTCCCCTGCTCCCCTACTCCCCTGCTTCATATCTGGGGTGCTATCACCCTAGATGTTGCTGGAAACCAAATGACAGAATTAGCAGATTTAGCGTCTGCTGGAGTTGTTGGTTTTAGCGATGGTAAGCCCTTTGAAAATTTGGCGCTGGTGCGGCGAGTGTTAGAGTATCTCCAGCCTTTGGGCAAACCAGTCGCATTTTGGCCTAGCGATCGCCAGTTAACTGCAAATGGTGTAATGAGAGAAGGGGCAGATGCCCTCCGTTTCGGTTTACCCCCAATACCCGCCAGCGCAGAAACTACTGCGATCGCAGCAATGCTTGAATTGGTTGCCGCCATCGGTACACCAGTCCACATCATGCGCGTCTCCACATCTCGCAGCGTGGAATTAATCGCCTCAGCCAAGGCTGCTGGTTTACCCATCACCGCCAGCACCACCTGGATGCACCTTTTACTTGATACAAAAGCAGTTAAGAGTTATCACACTAGCTTGCATTTAGACCCGCCTTTAGGAAATCCGCGTGATGTTGCGGCGTTGCGTGCAGGGGTACGTGCAGGTGTGATCGATGCGATCGCTATCGATCACACACCCTACAGCTACGAAGAAAAAGTCCAAGCCTTTGCCGAAGCCCCTCCAGGAGCAATTGGTTTAGAGTTAGCATTACCCTTGCTGTGGCAATATCTCGTTGAAACTGAGGAATTTACAGCTTTAGAATTATGGCGGGCATTAAGTACCAGTCCAGCAAAATGTTTGGGGCAAGAAGTCAGTGCAATTTTACCTCATCAACCAGCAGAACTTACTTTATTTGACCCCCAGCAAATCTGGAAAGTTGAACGAAAAAGTCTTTATACACTTTCACAAAATACACCTTGGTTAGGACAACAGTTGAAGGGTCATGTTGTGCAAACCTGGTGTTAATACAGCAGTTTTCTTTTGCATGAGTACAAAGTCACTGGTTTTGAGGCAGGAGGCAGGAGGCAGGAGGCAGGAGGCAGGAGGCAGGAGGGAGAAGAATAATTTGATTTGTGAATCTTTGGTTTTGTACCTCATTTAGCTACAAACTACTGTAAATGCAAAACAATTTGTATTTGTAATCTATCAAAAAGTAGTTCAGCACGACCGGATTTTAGTGATTCTAAACAGAGTCAGTGAGAGTATATTTTTATCTTGTGAGTTAACCCAGAACTAACAAGCCAAATTATCATTTTTTTAAACTTAAGATAGATTGGCATTACTGCCTGAATTGCTAAATTAAGAATTGATGTAAAGTAGAAGAGGTTGATCGAAAATTGAAGTCTGTAGCTGTAAAGAAAAAAATTAGTCTAGCTGCGATCGCTATGTTAGCAGCAGGAGTGGTAATGGGATGTTCTAAAGCGGAACAACCACAAGCGGCAGAACCAAATCTAGCCCCCGCTCCAACTACACCTCTACAAACAAATCAGCAAAATTCAGAGAGTGTTCCAACCCCTCCTACCCTTGTAACTGCGACAAGCGATCTAGTTCAACAGATTTTATCCACCAGAAAATGTCAAGGCTGTAACCTCCGAGGCGCGAACCTAGATAAAGCCGACCTCAACGGAGTCGATCTAAGTAATGCCATCCTAATTGACGCTGACTTAGATGAAACTAATCTGAGTAATGCTAATCTGAGTGGCGCTGATTTAACTGATGCAGACTTAGGAAAGGCAAATTTGACGGGAGCGAACCTCAGCAAAGCTAATTTTACGAAAGCTGATCTAGAAGATGCAAATTTGAGCAATGCTAATGTTACCGATACAATTTTTACAGGAGCAGACTTAGAGCGGGTAATTGGGTTGCGTCGCTAAGATAGTGCGTTGGCGCACGCCGTAGTAGGCATCGCTACTAATTACGCACTACACCCAATTGTGACGGCTAAGACCTTTTTCTTTGATTGTTAAACTTCTCTACCGCCTGTATGTGAAGAAGTCACCGTCAATAAATAGCCATCTGGCCCAGTTAAGTTAAATGAACTGTGGATTCTGCCTGTTTCGATCTCAGAAACAGTCAGTCCCCACTTCTTAAAAGTATCTCTGGTGGCGACAACATCATCTACCATCAGATCAAAAGGTGCATTGATTCCAGGTGCGATCGCCTCTAAACTTGTTCTCAAAACTAAGTGCGTTCCTCCCCGTAATTCCAAAACAGCTAATTGTTCTGATTGGGTAATCAACCGCAGTCCTATCTTGACGAAAAAATCGCTAGCCTCCGGTACATTACTCACATATAATCTTACATGACCAATCGCCACAGGTGGGCGGGCATCCGTTTGTTTTGCAATAGTTTCTGGTAGTGACATAGCTTTTATTCAAAAATATTTACTTACGTTCAACTCTGTTGACTTCAACAGGTTTGTTATCTCCCAAATCAGCTTGCACAAATTCAGCACTCTTGGGCAAATTTATCTCAACGTTTGATAGAGGATCAATTTCTATTTTAGCATTTTGGAATTGTCCATCTAAGATATGCCCTCCAGTTGTCCGATTTGCAGCGATGAAATGAAAGTGATAGCCATTAACATTTACTCCTTGCATATATTCGGGTGTGCGAAAACCGACTAAAGTGCCATTGATATTCCTTAATTCAAAAATTAATTGTTCTTTTAATGCTTCAGCTAAAGAACGATAAGGCGGAGTTTGTTTAGGAGGAATTCTAAATTTTAGATAAGGAAAATTACCTTGGATACGAATTGCATAAGGATAATTTTTAGTTGGTAAGCGCTGATCTAAAGATTGCTGCAATTGTTTATAATTCATCCGCCCTTCTAGATTAATTAATGTTTCTGGTTGAAACAAGGTGACTGTAGCAAAAGGGCTTGTCATTGAATCAGGAATAACAGAAGCAACTCCATCAGCTTTTATCTGGTAAAATTTGCCATCTAATCCAACCATTTCTCCATCCAGAGCATTTACTGTCCCCAAACCAAAATTACCGTGTTTCCTCAACTGCTGAAAATTAGTATTGCCGTCAAAAATTCCCACTGCAAGAGCGCTAATTGTCGATGCCTGAAACAGGGTATTTGATGGTGTATGTTGCTGAGTCCTAGCGGGTAAAATAGCAACTAATAATGCAGTAATGGTTAAAATAGTTATCCAGAAATAACGCTTGAGTTTCATTAGATCAAATATATAAAAGTTTTGAATTTTGAATATACCCATATTACCTAGCAAAATCTAGAGACAGTTGGAGAGGCAGCTAGTCATACAGCCAGGTAAGAGGTGGAGGTTGACAGGGACTAGCTTACAACACAGCAATAGATGTAAGCATTGATGCAACAAATCTTTTTGCCAGGTGCTTGATTATTCTGGCTGTCTGTGATAATTTTCTTCTTACGTTCCAAAAATACTGTAAATCTATTGTGTTACCGTAGTTAATAAAATTTCGTTAATCTAGTTACAGGAATTTGGAATTAAGAAGAAATAACTAATCTATCGAGTTTATCTATTGCAGACAGTACATTGCGAACCAACAAACTAGAAATTAATCTCTAAGCCAGGGCAACCTTATGAGCAAAATACGTGCTGTGATTGTTGACCCCAATGTGCCGGGGCGTTTGGCACTGAGTGAAGTGAATGCACCAAAGCCTGCCCCAGATGAAGCTCTAGTCAGGGTAGCGGCGATTTCTCTGAATCGCGGAGAAATAAAACGTTCAACCACTGCTGAGGCTGGTTGGCAGCCTGGTTGGGACTTGGCAGGTGTAGTAGAAATCCCTGCGGCTGATGGGTCTGGGCCTCCCCAAGGAGCGCGTGTAGTTGGCTTACGCCGCGCCGGTGCTTGGGCGGAACTTGTATCTGTTCCTACTAACGCCTTAGCAGAACTGCCGCCATCGGTATCTTTTGCTCAAGCTGCCACCCTACCTGTAGCGGGTTTAACCGCGTATCATGCAGTGCTAAAAGGTGGTTCACTGTTAAGTCGTCCAGTTCTGGTTACAGGTGCATCAGGAGGCGTTGGTTACTTCGCTATCCAATTGGCGCAACTGTCAGGGGCGCAAGTAACAGCACATATTCGTCAACCTGGTTATGAAACTTTGGTTAGAGAAGCAGGGGCACAATCGGTAGTGATTGGCGAAGACCTTTCACCTGCTAGTGAGTATGGCCCCTATCATCTAATTATAGAGTCAGTGGGTGGTAAGACTTTGGGGATAGCCCTTGGCTTACTAGCGCAAGATGGAAAAACTGTGCTGTATGGAGTATCTGGGGGAGCAGAAGTGACATTCAACGCTGCCCAATTTTTCGGGACTGGTAGCGTGAGCCTGTATGGTTTACGTCTGTTCGATGAATTGAGATTTGAATCAGCCGCAGTCGGTCTAAAACGACTTTTGAGTCTAGTAGAAGCCGGTCAATTGCATCCTCACATTGATTTAGAAGCTTCTTGGACACAAATAGCTGACGTAGCCCAACAACTACTCGACAGGCGTTTTCCTGGTAAGGCTGTGTTGCACATTTCAAAATAATTCGTAATTCGTAATTCGTAATTCGTAATTCGTAATGACGCTCTCTACGAGACGCTAAAAGCGAACGCGGACTCGCCAGCGCTACGCTAACGTAATTAATTTTTTTCATGCACTGATTTATTGAGAAAGACTAATGTTTTTCCTTGTTGCAATCAAGCAGATTTATTTGTGAGGTGATAATTACGAATGATGAATTAAGAACTACGAATTATGCTGACTTCTGGCTCAAACTAGATCGGCTTGTAGCCCTTAATAATCTCAAGATAGATCGGCCAAAAGGGACATCACATCCCCGTTATCCATCCTTTGTTTATCCGTTGAACTATGGATATTTGGAAAATACTCACTCTGGAGATGGGGCCGATATTGATGTCTGGATAGGTAGTTTGTCTAGCAAAAAAGTCACTGCCGTCATCTGTAGTGTTGATTTAGAAAAACGGGATACAGAAATCAAGATACTTCTGGGTTGTACATCTGAGGAAAGGCAAACCATCTTGGATATCCACAATACAGGCTCTCAATCGGCAATATTATTGGTTCGCAAATAAATTACTTACATTTGTGAGGGTAAATTTGTATGAGTTTAGAACTAAAACTATCAGGAAAAACTGCGATTGTTACAGGAGGAAGTGCAGGAATTGGGTTAGCTACTGCCAAAGCCCTTTATAGTGAAGGTGTAAATGTTGCGATCGCAGCCCGCAATCAAGAAAGACTAGAAAATGCACTAGCTGCCATCCAGTCCCTACCCACGCCAGGGGCGAAAGTTATTGCCATTAGTGCTGATTTAACAAAAGCAGAGGATGTTGAGAAAGTTGTTTCAACCACCTTGGGCCAGTTTGGTCAGATTGATATCTTAATTAATAACGCTGGTTCAGCCCGTGCTGGATCTTTCCTTGAATCCACCGATGATTTATTCTTGGATGCTTGGAACTTAAAATTATTGGGCTACATCCGCTTAGTTAGAGCCGTCGTCCCTCATCAAAAAAGTCGCGGTGATGGACGCATTGTCAATATAGTTGGCGGTGCAGGACGTACACCTCGCCCTAACTTCCTTGCTGGTGGTACAAGCAATGCGGCTCTACTCAACTTTACAAAGGGCATTTCTAAAGAGTTAGCTGAGTACAAGATTCGCATTAATGCCATATCGCCCGGTGCTACAGCTACTGAGCGTGCCGAGACTTTAGCTCGACAAAACGCTCAAGCGCAAGGCATCACCGTCGAGCAAGTGAAGGCACAAAACATCCAAAATATTCCTTTAAAAAGAATCGCCCAACCAGAAGAAATTGCCGCGTTAGCGTTATTTTTGGTGTCGGATCTAGCTGCATCGATTACAGGAACAGAGATTATCGTTGATGGCGGCTCTACTCCTGGTGTTTAGCAGATGAAAGGAATCAGAAATCAGCAGATTTTTCCTTCAATCCAAAATTGAATGACTGCTGACGACCTAAGAGGATGTTTGAAAAGTCCTCTTGTCGGTATCAAAAATTTTAGATCCCCCTAAATCCCCTGATCAATTGGGGGAATTTGATTCCGGTTCCCCCTTTTTTAAGGGGGGTTAGGGGGGATCTAAAGTGCCTAAAGTCACAGCGAAACACTTTTCAAACAACCTCTGAGTAAAAACATTAGCCCTTTCAAGGTGACTTCTAAAATCTCTTTTTTCTCTCTGCGCCCTTTGCGTCTCTGCGGTTAAAAAATCTTTTCTTTAACTACAGAGGCACAGAGAACACAGAGTTAAGAGGTTAAAGAGGAGTTTCTTGTAGGCAAATTTTCACCCAACTTGAAAAGGCTAGTCCCAAACATAAATTTATTGGAGATAAAAATCATGGGTTCTCAATACTTTGATATCAAACCAGTTGCAGGACGTATTGGTGCTGAAATTATTGGTGTTAATCTGAGTTCTAACCTCAGCGATGACATCATCAGCGATATTCGCAAGACTCTAGTCAAATACAAAGTGATCTTTTTCCGCGATCAGCAACAACTTGATGCTGATGGACAAGTAGCCTTCGCTCGTCGTTTCGGTGAAGTTACTACAGCCCACCCCACTGTACCATCGCTGCCAGAAAACCCAGAAGTCTTAGACCTGAATTATGGCCGCACTACTTCCCGCGCCAATACCTGGCATACCGATGTGACATTTGTAGACCGTCCTCCTCTCGGCTCTATCTTACGAGCGCTTGATATTCCGCCGACTGGTGGCGATACAATCTGGGCAAACTCCGTGACTGCTTACCAAGATTTACCTATCCATCTGCGTAATCTTGCAGACCAACTTTGGGCAGTACATAGCAACGCCTACGATTATGCAACTGGATTCGACCTACCTGAAGATGTCAAAGCTCATCGGGCTGTCTTTACCTCGACTGTATACGAGACTCTGCACCCAGTTGTACGCGTCCATCCCGAATCTGGAGAGCGTGGACTATTCATCGGCGGATTTGTGCGCCAATTCCGTGGCTTATCAACAACTGAATCAGATGATATTCTGCGACTGTTGCAAGCATATATCACACGTCCTGAGAATACAGTCCGGTGGCGTTGGCAAGTTGGTGACGTAGCCTTTTGGGACAATCGGGCTACTCAACATTATGCGATCGCAGATTATGGCGATCAGCCCCGCCACGTTCAACGCGTGACAATTGCCGGCGACCTCCCAGTAGGCATTGATGGTAAGCAAAGTGAGGCTATCAAAGGAGACGCTTCTGAGTACAACCGACGTGAGGCGGTGGCTGCATAATAC
The DNA here is from genome assembly GCF_010747425.1 of Nostoc sp. UIC 10630. Classification (NCBI taxonomy): domain Bacteria; kingdom Bacillati; phylum Cyanobacteriota; class Cyanophyceae; order Nostocales; family Nostocaceae; genus Nostoc; species Nostoc sp. UIC 10630. Next base: position 22,977 of record NZ_JAAGOG010000078.1, on the reverse strand, counting down.
TTGGGCATGGGGCATGGGGCATTGGGCATTGGGCATTGGGAATAGGGGATGAGTCTTTAATACTCGTGAATGAGTCTTTAAACTCCGTTAATGAGTCTTTCAACTCCACTCTCCCTGCTGTCTGTTCCCCACTCCCCTTTGCTGGCTTAACCTTCCATTGACTTTGGATGGAGACTCAAAATAACACTTTGTCAAGCTAGTTTTGAGGGTTTGTAGTAAGGACTTTAGTCCTTATTTTCTAAGTACTAAAGTCCTTACTACGAACTTGCTTATCTATCAATTTAAACATGACAGATTAGTAGATGCCACTGAAATATCTTTCCAAGATTTCCTAATTTATTTACCAGATTTTTTCAAAGTATAAGTACGACTTTGCAAATACAAACATGAATACAAAAAAACAACTTAAACTCGGAGCATTTTTACCCGGTAGTGGTCATCACGTGGCAGCATGGCGACATCCCAACACCCCGGCTGATGGAGGTCTAAACTTCCAACATTACAAGCAGCTGGCACAAACGGCTGAACGGGGTAAATTTGATATGCTTTTCCTCGCAGATGGTTTGGCCGTCTGGGATCGAGGGCAAGGGACTGAGGCTTTTAGCCGTTCGGGACAATTCAGCGTCCACTTTGAACCTTTAACCTTATTGTCGGCTCTGTCTGCGGTGACAGAAAATATCGGATTGGTGGCGACATCATCAACGACCTATGATGAACCTTTTCATCTCGCCCGCAAGTTTGCGTCACTAGATTATCTCAGCGGTGGTCGTGCCGGATGGAATCTTGTAACCTCTGCTGCTGAAGCCGCAGCGCAGAATTTCAGCCAAGAAAACCACTTAGAACACTCACTGCGCTATGAACGGGCGAGGGAATTTGTGGATGTTGTCACCAAACTTTGGGACAGTTGGGAAGACGATGCTTTTCTCCATAATAAGGAGTCAGGTATTTACTTCGATGCAGATAAGTTGCATATTCCCCACCATAAAGGCAAATATTTCTCGGTGCGCGGACCGCTCAATGTAGCGCGTCCACCACAGGGATATCCAGTAATCGTACAAGCTGGATCTTCCGAGCCTGGACAGGATTTAGCTGCCCAAACAGCAGAGGTGATTTTCACTGCACAACAGACATTGCCAGAAGCTCAAGCCTTCTATGCTAGCGTCAAGGGGAGATTGGCTCAATACGGACGTTCCCCTGACCATCTCAAAATCATGCCAGGGGTATTCCCAGTAATTGGTAAGACTGAGCAAGAAGCTAAGGATAAATATGAGCAACTTCAGGAGTTGATCCATCCCTTGGTAGGATTGGGGCTGCTTTCTGGGCTAGTGGGTGGCCATGATTTGTCCAAATATCCCCTAGATGGGCCGCTGCCGGATTTGCCAGATACCAACGGTGGCAAAAGCCGCTTGCAACTGATTACCGATCTTGCCCGCAGAGAGAATTTAACAATCCGGCAACTGTATTTGTGGATTGCAGGAGCGCGGGGACATCGAACGATTCTCGGAACACCAGAACACATTGCCGATCAGTTAGAAGATTGGTTCGTTAATGGTGGGGCTGATGGATTTAACATTATGCCGCCCTGGCTACCTGGGGGTTTAGAGGAATTCGTAGACTTGGTAATTCCCGAACTGCAACGCCGAGGAATATTTCGTACTGAGTATGAAAGTAGTACCCTGCGCGAAAATCTCGGTTTACCCCGTCCAGTAAACCAGTTCACCGCAAATGCGCCTGCTCCTGAACCTGTGAGTGTCGGTTCCTTTGCATAGCTTTGATTGAGTGCTTTTGAAGCGACGGCTTTGATTTGCTGAAACTTCACTTTAGACAATTAGTGGGGAGTGGGTTGTTCTCCTTGTCCCCTCATCTCTTTCACTCCCCACTCCTCTTTAGCCTTGATAAACCGATTCTCCCCAAACGTGTAACCAATGATCTCAACTGAAATACAAGCGCACCTTCGGCAGTGCTAGAGAGCTTTATTGGTAAGCTGAGATTGTAGCGATCTCCGATAACAGGCATTAATTGCGATCGCTAACCTCCAAGATCAGCAGACAGAAAAGCAAATAGGGCAACAATGCAAAAACTCCTTTTTAACGAAACAGATAGATTTAGAGCGCAGGCCCTATTCCTTGGTAAGGATATTAACTTACAGACATTGGAGGATTACGTTTCCTTGGCGACTATGCCATTAATGGTTTCAGTCGGTGAAGACGGCTGTGCGGTACTGCTAGACTATGGCGCAGTTGTCCTGTTTAACCTTGAGCCTGTAGAAAAGGTAGCCTTTTTGACTAAACTATCCTCTCAAATTAGTGGCTCCTTTGCCGAACCAGAGACAGAAGAGGTGGAAATTCATCTCAACATTGCAGAAAGTGAGAGAGTTAAGGAAGGAAAAATTTCACTGCATGAATTTAGTGTAGAACGCTTGCAGATAGTGGCTGATATCCTCGCTAAAAGTGTTGTGCTATCTCATTATGAAACTAGCCTAGCGACTGTATTCGATCAAATTGAACCGTTTGCAGCTAGTCTCCAGCGTGAACACAGAGAAAGACGGCAGAGTCGGGAATTACTGCGTCAACTTGGGACTGCGCTGTTAGTTCAACATAAAATTGTAGGTCGAGTTGAGATCATCGATAAGCCAGAGTTACTCTGGGAATCCCCACAGCTAGAAAACTTATATCTGCGCTTGGAGGATGAATACGAAATTCGTGAGCGTCACACTGCTTTGGAACGCAAACTAGAGCTAATTACCCAAACTGCACAAACAGTCTTAGAGTTTATGCAGCATAGCAGTAGCCAACGAGTAGAGTGGTATGTGGTGATTTTGATTGTGGTGGAAATTCTGCTGTCGCTGTACGACATCATTTTCAAAGGCTAAGGCTAAATTAGAGTGATTTGCAAATCAAAAATGCTGACTGCAAATGGTTTTTGGGGATTCAGATTCAATAGGCGCTAAAATATCAAAAATTGGTTTTTGTGTAAGGTAAATTAACTTTTAGTGAAATTTATGTACTCGTAAACAAAAAATTTAAATTTTTCCTACTCGCAACATGACATATAGCCATTCTTTGGGTAAGCAACAAATGCCCTTAAATACTAAGTCTGTTTGAAGAGATAGGATCTATTAGAAAAGTAGATTTTAGGAGTAAACCTCTGTCTTTACAATTTATTACCGTTCCCCCCGGAACTTCTCAACCTGCCACAGGGTTAATTGTTACTTTGCATGGTTGGGGAGCTAATGCCGAGGATGTCGCATCTTTGCTACCCTTGCTCAATTTACCTGATTACCAGTTTATATTACCCAATGCACCTTATCCTTATCCCTATTCCCCTATAGGGAGGGCATGGTATGACCTGCGGGTGGAAAATATGTATGAAGGCTTGGTAGAAAGTCGGAAACTGCTAATAGATTTTTTGCAATCTTTAGAAAGTACCACTGGCATACCTTTGTCACGCACTATTTTAAGTGGATTTTCTCAAGGCGGAGCAATGACTTTAGATGTCGGCTCAAAATTGCCACTAGCAGGCTTAGTTGTGATGAGCGGGTATTTACATCCTGATGCACTAACGGCAGATCAAAGAGATATTCCACCAACTTTAATCAGCCACGGGAAATATGATGAAGTTGTTCCACTGCAAGCTGCTTTAAAGGCACGAGACACTTTAAAATCTCTAGGAATGGCGGCAGAATACCATGAATTTGACATGGGGCATGAAATAAATCCACAAACGTTAAATGTGCTGCGGAATTTCGTTGTAAATACAATAAGCTAGTCAGAATTACGAATTTTTTATAAATTCTGGTATAAATGCTGAAAATATTCACGAAATTCATGCCTTCTAATGAGTAATATATATAGGGTGGCTGCGTTCAGCGCAACTTAACCCATGCTGAAGGCGAGTGCTGCATAAGGGAGGGGCGAGCATTATGACAACTCTAAGCATTTCCAGGAAAGAAATTGCTGCCATAACTGCGGCAGAAGTAGAAGAACTGGCTACACGTCTGGATCTGGATAATTACAGTAATGCTTTTGATGGTTTAAATGATTGGCATCTATTACGAGCGATCGCATTTCAGCGTCCAGAGTTAGTTGAACCCTATATCTACCTCTTAGACTTGGAACCTTACGATGAAGCGTAGTTGAGAGTTAGGAGAGATGCGATTAATCGCGTCTGTACAGGAGTTAGGAGTTGGCAATTAATATTCGTAACTACTTGCTCCTAAATTACTATTTACTCCTAACTTTTTACCATGACTAATCCAAAATTGAACAGGGTTCTAATAAGTGTAGGTGGCGGTATCGCCGCCTACAAAATTTGTGAATTGGTTTCAACGCTGTTTAAAACTGGGGTGGAAGTCCGAGTTATCCTCACCCGTTCAGCGCAAGAATTTATCACGCCTCTGACAATGGCCACCCTATCTCGTCATCCCGCCTACACAGATGATGATTTCTGGAAACCAACTCACTCTCGTCCCTTGCATATTGAGTTGGGTGAATGGGCAGATGTCATGGTAATTGCTCCCTTGACAGCTAATACATTAGCAAAGCTAGCCTACGGGATGGCTGATAATTTACTCACAAATACCGTGCTGGCTTCTACCTGTCCCGTGCTGTTAGCACCCGCAATGAATACGGATATGTGGGAACAGCTATCGGTGCAACGGAATTGGCAACAGCTATTGATCGATAGCCGATATCATGGGATGAATACAGCATCGGGTTTATTAGCGTGCGATCGCGTCGGTGCTGGTAGATTAGCAGAACCTCCAGAAATTTTGGCTCACATCCAATCGTTGTTACACACTCAAGGTAAACGAGATTTATTAGGTAAACGAGTGTTAATTAGTGCTGGGGGAACGCGAGAGTTTCTTGACCCAGTAAGGTTTATTGGTAATCCTTCCACAGGTAAAATGGGATTAGCTTTAGCCCTAGCCGCACTTCACCGAGGGGCAAACGTCACCCTAGTACATAGCCCAGCCAATTGGGATGTACCATTAGGAGTGCAAGCAATTCCCGTCATTAGTGCCGAGCAAATGCAGCAGGCAATGCTGGAATATTTGCCCAACGCTGATGTAATTGTGATGTCAGCAGCCGTGGCAGATGTGAAGCCAAAGAATTATAGTACAGAGAAATTGCCCAAGCGATCGCTCCCCCAAGCCTTACCCCTGGAACCAGTACCGGATATAGTCGCCCAATTAGCACAACATAAACAGCCGCATCAGATATTAATTGGTTTTGCTGCACAAACTGGGGATATTATCAAGCCCGCATTAGAAAAATTACAGAGTAAAAAACTTGATGCTATTGTTGCCAATCCCATCGATCAACCTGATAGTGGTTTTGGTAGCGATAATAATCAAGCGATATTTTTAGATAGCCAAGGAAATCAGCTAGTGATCGCACCTTGTTCTAAATTGGAAATGGCCCATCATTTATTTAATTTTGTCATCACTTGATATAGCGATTCTCATTTGAATGGGTACTGGGTAGGGACATGACATTGCCGTAACCATACAAGGAAACTACTACTTTGAATTGGGTATAACCCGTATGGTCTATGGCTTCAAGTCACTTTTTTGGATTTTACAATATAAGTAAGACATAAAAATAACGCTTCAATTATATGAAAATACTCTCATCAGAGCTAGTCCATTTGGGATTTGGCAAATATGTGCGTTCTGACCAAGTGACAGCAGTTATACCAATAGAAGAGGAGCGAGGCCCAGGGCGACGAACCTTTGTTCACGTTCAAGGGCAAAACGATCCAATTATCGCCTCTCGGGCTGAAGATACCATCGTGCGTGATTTAGTACAGGAACCAGGCGAAGTTACCCAAGCACGTCAGCAGCAAGAAATTCTTCAAGATTTATTGGTTAATTTGGCTAATGTTAATTCGACTGTGCGACGAATTAATCGTGATGAAGGCAGTTTGGATCTTGATTTGTTAGAACGACGAATTAAGCAAGTCCTGGAAAATTAATTGCAGAAATCAGCAAACTAAATAACGGAGAACGATATTGCTGAATACAATTACAGACCAAGTTTCGGTATCAGAGACACAAACAAAATCGCCAAGGTTGTGGATGCCTGAACGGGTACTGTTTACACCTGCTGCCCTAGATGAAAATTGGGGGCAGCAGATTCTTAAACGTGTGCAGTCACTCAACTTACCAATAGAAGAGTTATCACAGAACCGCTTGAAGGGTCTGCGCGGTGAATCTGAGCGGGATACTTACAACATCGCCAAGCGTACCTTAGCGGTGGTTACTGCACCACCCAGTTCTTTTAAGCTGAGTCCCATCCCACCTTCTGCGGATTGGCAGTTTCACCTTGCCGAAGGTTGCCCTGCTCACTGTCAATACTGCTACTTAGCTGGTAGCTTGTCGGGGCCACCTGTCATTCGAGCTTTTGCCAACTTACCGCAGATATTAGAGAATTTAGCTAACTACGAGCAACAGGGTAAAAACACAAGTTTTGAAGTTAGCTGTTACACAGACCCCTTGGGTATTGAGCATTTAACTGGAAGTCTTGCTGAATGTATCCGTTACTTTGGCACTCGTCCCAATGCACATCTACGTTGGGTATCGAAGTTTGATGCTGTGGATGGATTACTCGATTTGCCACACAATGGGAATACTCGCTGTCGAATGAGTGTTAATGCAGCACCAATTTCTGGCAAATTTGAAGGTGGTACAGCATCAGTAGCATCTAGGCTTAATGCATTGCGACGGTTGGCGCTACCACAAGAACGTGGCGGTGGCGGTTATCCAATTGGCTTGGTTATCGCGCCAATTATGCCGATAGATGATTGGCAGATGCACTATAGTCGTTTGTTTGACCAGATAAACGAGGCACTGGATTTTGACTGTAATCTTACCTTTGAGTTAATCTCGCATCGGTTCACACCAGGGTCAAAAGAAGTGTTACAAACTTGGTATCCGCAATCCAAATTAGAGATGGATGAGGCAAAACGCAGTGTCAAGCGTAATAAGTTTGGTGGGACGAAGTACGTTTACGAGAAGGATACAATGAAAGCGTTGCGTAGCTTTTTTGAGAGTGAGATTAGTAGGCGCTTTCCAAATGCTGAAATTCTTTATTGGACTTAGTACCGCATTTCATTAATTCGTAGCGAATTAATGGCAATATTCTGCAATGCCAATGGGTCGGCTTTAAGGGCTACTGGCAAAAATTTTGGGTTTTTGAGACGCGATAAATCGCCGTCTCTACAAGTGTTTTGGTCTTATCTGAACTGTATTGGCTTAATGCTGTAATTTTTGAGTAAGAGAGCGATCGCAGAATAATATATCACTCTAAATAATTTTTAGGCGCTTCCGGTAGTTCTAAGGCTTCTCAAATCTAACAAGAAGCAAAATTTCCTTGTGAAAGGTAAGCAAACTACCTCTGCGATTTTTCGCTGGGTTGAGCTACGCCTACGCAAAGCCGCATAATTTGGGCAGATTACAGGCGGCGTTATACATTAATAGTGTGTCTGCAATACCGGACTTGTTCTGGCTTAGTCTCAATAGCAAAGGTTTGGAGATGTTTACTTTATCAGAAACTTCTATCCTGGCGGCAATCCTACTGGTAGCTTTAGGCATTTTGGGCTGGGGCTTTTATCGCGCCAGACCTTTTGGTAAACTGGGAATCTTAGCCTGGTTACAGTCGGTGGTGTTGATGACTCCCTGGCTCCTGTTTTTTGGATTGTTTGCCGCAGGGATTTACATCAATATAGCGGGTATATTGTTCTTAGTGGTGACATCCGCCGGATTGTACGTTTATTTGGGCAGACAGTTACGCGCAGCTGGGCAAGATGCCATCCTCAAACAACGCGCCACAGAAAGACTCGCTGCTGCTTCCTCACTTGAAGCAAATTCCCCACAACCAAAAGTAGCAGAACTGAAACCGGAGATTCCGCCGATACCAGAAGAGGACTTGAATGCAATTAAAGGTATCTTTGGTATCGATACGTTTTTTGCCACAGAAACCATTGCCTATCAAGATGGAGCCATTTTCAAAGGCAATTTGCGGGGAGAACCAGAAGAAACTCACAACCGTCTAACTGCAAGTTTGCAGCAACGCCTTGGTGAGCAATATCGCCTGTTTTTAGTGGAAAACACAGATGGCAAACCAGTAGTCATTGTCCTGCCGAGTCGCAATGATCCCCGGCCGATGTTGTTATCGCAAAAAGCTTTCGCAGGCGTTTTGTTAATAGCAACCATTGCCACAAATCTAGAAGCTGCGGGATTACTGCTGAATTTTGATTTCTTTGGCAATCCAGGGCGATTTCAAGAAGCTTTGCCTATAGGTGCTGGGATATTTGCGATTTTAGTAGCTCACGAAATTGGTCATTGGTTACTTGCTAAACGCCACCAAATCCGTCTTAGCTGGCCTTTCTTTCTACCCGCAGTGCAAATTGGTTCCTTTGGTGCAATTACCCGTTTTGAATCTCTATTACCCAACCGCAAGGTATTATTTGATATCGCCTTGGCAGGGCCAGCCGCAGGTGGTATCGTTTCCTTGTTAATGCTGGTGACAGGCTTACTACTTTCTCACCCAGGTAGTTTATTTCAATTGCCAAATCAGTTTTTCCAAGGGTCGATTTTGGTGGGAAGTTTGGCGCGAGTTGTTTTGGGTTCGGCGTTGCAATCATCTCTTGTAAGTGTTCATCCTCTAGTGATAATTGGTTGGTTGGGGTTAATTATCACCGCTTTGAACTTAATGCCCGCAGGACAACTAGATGGTGGGCGTATTGTTCAGGCGATTTATGGACGCAAAACCGCAGGACGCGCAACGATCGCAACTTTAATTCTACTGGCACTAGTATCTCTCGGTAATACTCTTGCCATGTACTGGGCGATCGTGATTTTCTTCTTGCAACGAGATCAAGAACGCCCCAGCTTGAATGAAATCACCGAACCCGATGATGCTAGAGCCGCTTTGGGGCTTTTGGCTCTATTCTTAATGATTACTACACTCTTACCTCTAACTCCCGGTTTGGCTGGGCGTTTGGGAATAGGATAATGCTGAGTTAGCAATATAGACATCTTGCAAAAGTTACTTTTGCAAGATGTTGGGCAAAAATTAAAGGAGAAAGTAAAATTTCATACCTTTACCCTTTAACCATTCCCCATTTTCCCCACTTCTGCAAGAAGTCTAATGAGTTGTAGTTGGAGATTTTGCGATCGCCTTACAGACTTTATTGAAAAACCTGCTAGTCTTTTAAAAAGATTAGCAGGCATGGCTTATCATCAATCGGAGCGGCGGGATTCGAACCCACGACCTCCACTACCCCAAAGTGGCGCGCTACCAAGCTGCGCTACGCCCCGGTCAGAATTACCATCATATAGCAATACTCTTAGATAATCAAGAGGCTCATTCAAAAAACTTTAAGCATCCCAGCAGCTTGCAGTAAATCTGGAACAGCAGAAGCGCTCCATTTACCCTCTACACATCGCCCTGTATTCAAAATGAAGCACAGACTGTAATCATGAGGATAGCCTTCTACTTCCATCCATAATAAATCGCTTTCGGCTTCACAAGCAATTTTTTCCTCTTCCATTAATTCCGTTGCGAGTTGCTTCATGGTATCTGCTAACTGTGCTAGTAGACGGCAAAAATCATTCAACTCGGCTTCGGTTAACTCAATTGCCCAATCATCTGTACCGACTAAACCTTTAAATTCACGTGCATGGGGATTCCAGCCAATACGCCAACCAAATCCGGTTTTTACAACGCGTTCCATATTTTAGTTAAAACTGAGGAGTTATAAGTTAGGAGTTATGAATTTACAACTTATAACTCCTAAATTTCCCACTATCTAAGTAGTTCAGCACCCCCTCGTTGGGGTGGCTGTGGGGTAGTTGATCTACTCGGACTTGGTGCGGTATTGGGTTTAGGAGATAGGGTATTTTGGGAAGTAGGATTAAATATGTTGACTAAGACTTGCACTAGGGCATCTCGCTGACTGCGGGTGAGACGGGTTATGGCTTTGCGATCGCCTTCCATAGGGTTTTCCCGTAGTGAATCATAGCCTGGATAGGTAGTATCATACATAATTTCATTCGTCCCCAGGTAATCAGCTAAAGTCAGCTTCCAATCTAAGCGATAAACTGGGGCCCGCCCTTTGGTATAAATGTGATATCTAATCAGGCGATTTGCTAGGGTGCTGTTTTCGGCAACTTTCCCATTTTCTTTGCTAATATACTTGTTTTCTCGTGGCAAATCTGGCAATTGCTGGTATACCAACTGCCAAACATCACTAGGTGTTATTCTCTGAGCATAAGCAGGTTGGATACTAAACAAACTTGTGTATATTGTTGATTTGCCCGCCCCTGAACTCAAAGCAATTACACCCACTACCATTAAGGCAGTGAGTGTTTGCCAGGGCTTGAGTAGGGGTTGAATGAACGATTGATGTTTGCTCATCCTGCCTTCTCTACAGCCTTTTTTTATAGTTCGCCAATAATCTCTGGTTGAGTCAATTCATCGGACATTTCGATAATTGCTCTTAGCACTGGCTTCATCATTGCATCTTCGTTATTTTCAAAATCTTCATAACGCCGACGTTTAGCACGATTGGCCACCTGAACCGTAATGCGGTAACGATTTGAGGCTGCACTAATCAGTTCCTCAGCTCGGTGCATAATCTGAGACTGAGTTGTCTCGAACTTAGAACGCTTTAGCATAATCAGTGGTTCTTGGGGTCATTCCCCAGTGTAGCAGTACTGATAAATCTGTTGCCGTGTATTTAATCGCCAGCAACCTTTCTGTTGATAGAGGCTAAGAGCCTTCTAGTCATTTTATAAGTTACTTATAATACTATCTGACTAAAGTCACACATCCTTATGGCTGACCTTGTGGAAACTGCTATCAATGCGGGAAACTTCAATACCCTGGTGAAAGCTGCTCAAGCTGCAAATCTCATAGAAACTCTAAAGAGTCCTGGTTCTTTGACACTATTTGCACCAACTGACGAAGCTTTTGCCAAGCTGCCAGAAGGAACTTTAGATTCCCTACTAAAAGACATTCCCAAGCTCCAGAAAATTGTGGCATATCATGTCGCTAGTGGGGATGTTCGGTCTGACGATTTGGTACAGATTAATGAGGCACAGACGCTTGAGGGGTCAATTGTAGCCATTGAATCTGCTGATGGCAAAATTAAAGTGAATAACGCCAATGTTATCAAAACAGACATTTTGACAGACAATGGCGTGATCCATATTATTGATGAGGTATTGATGCCTGCAATGGTTGCAGGGAGGTAAGGGATTGAGCAGGGGAGCAGGGGGACAAGAGGAAAAGGGGGAATTATTGAACAAGTCTCTCCTGTCTCGCCCCTCTTCCTTGTCTCTTGTTCATGCCCCTGCCCTTCTTCCTAGCCCCTAGCCCCCAGGATGCAGCCACTGCGTGCGGGAAGAGTTAATGACAATTGCTGAGTTCCTTCTTCACCATTCCACTCAACTTCAGCAGTACCATATAACAGCTTGTTGGGTTGAGTATGCAAACTAGCCACATCTACATTTGCAGTTGCCGAACTTGTGCCAGCGTTTATAGCAATTATCAATTCTTCTGTGCCTAAAGTTCGTGCAAAGAGATAAAGTTGCCCTTGAGCATAGAGGACTTGGTAATCACCTGTACGCAAGGCTGGGTATGTTTGGCGGATGGTAATTAATTGACGATGAGTATTGAAAATTTCTTGGTTCCAGTTAGCCTCTAAAGGAAAGCCACGCCGTGAGTCGGGATCTATGCCACCCGGTAAGCCAACTTCATCACCATAGTAAATACTGGGGGCACCGGGAAAGGTGAGTAACAGTAGAGTCGATAATTCTACACTCGCTATATCACCGCCTGCAATGGTCATCAATCGGGCTGTATCGTGACTTGCTAACAAATTGAGTTGAGTTAGCTGAATTTCCCAAGGGTAAAGTTGCAGTACTTCTTGGATTTTGGTGGCGTACTCGGCAGCAAATAAGGGTGGGTAGGGTTGATAGTCGCGGCTTTGAACTTGTTCTAAGACTACGCGATCGCCAGCTGCAAAGGCAATTGTCGGCCCAGCAAATAGATAATTCATCACACCGTCAAATTGCGTTCCATCCAACCACTGGCGGGAATCTCCCCACACTTCGCCCACAATATAGGCTTCGGGATTGATGGCTTTAGTGCGATCGCGGAATTCCTGCCAAAAACCAGGAGTTTTTATTTCAAATGGTACATCCAATCGCCAACCATCAATGCCGAATTTAATCCAATATTCGGCAATTTCCATAATGTATTCTCGTACTTCTGGATTGTCGTGGTTAAATTCTGGCAAGGCGCGATTTCCCGCCCAACCCACATAGTTTGCAGGGAATTCACCATTATAAGGTGAAAGGGGCCAGCCTTCTATTTTGAACCAATTCACCCAAGGCGAATGCGGGCCATTTTCTAAAACGTCGTGGAAAAAGAAAAAGCCACGGCTGGAATGGTTAAATACCCCATCTAGAACAACTTTGATATTCCGTTGATGAGCTGCATCTAGCAATTCTTTAAAAGCCTCGTTGCCCCCCAGCATCGGGTCAACTTGATAATAATCGTGGGTATGATAGCGGTGATTACTGGCGGATTGAAAGATAGGTGTGAAATAAATCGCGTTAATCCCCAAATTCTGGATGTAGTCTAAATCCTCCATGATGCCCCATAAATCCCCACCTTTATAACCTTGGAGGGTTGGTATAGCATCCCAATCTTCCCAACGGGCTTCGCGCAACAGTCGTTTGCGCGGCTGTTTGCTTCTGGCAAAGCGATCTGGGAAAATTTGGTAGAAAACAGCGTGCTTTACCCAATCTGGTGTTTGAATTTGCATGAATAACTTTTTGTACGTTCAGAAGCGATCGTTGCAAATATTAGCTTCTTTATGGCTCTTACTTATGATAGAGAATCTGTAATTTGCCAGTATTCATTAAGAAATTATACCAATTTAACAATTTTGGCTACAGAAATTATCTTTGATTTTTGCGAAGCTAGGTACAATTCAAAGAGCTTTCTTACCTATTGTCTATCGCGCTTCGCGCACAGAAATCAAAATAGATTAGTATACAACTTGTTAGTATTTAATATTTCTTAAGTTTATCTTTTTTTATTTATTACTTAATTATTCTTAATTTTATTTTTTTAACTTTGTCCGTAATGATTTAGGCAAATAGTGGATTAGTTTAATAGCTCCATAAAAATTACCTGTTAGCTCAGTCTTGGGTAATTCTAAGATGTGTCTGCTCAAAGATGTCTTATAAGTACAGAAAATCACTATTAGGAGACATAATTCAGGAATATGAGTTATGAATTAGCAATTGTCTTAGGAATTATTTCCCGCTTCCTAAGCTTATTTGATGTTATCTATAAAAAAATAGATAACTATAGTCGCATCAAATAATCAAGGCGAAAAAACTGCATAGTCTGCATTAATGCCAGAGCGACTTATGCTAATAAACTACTTTGCTTGCACCCAATAAATTGAATTTGAGGTAAAAATGAGACACGAAAAACTTTCTCCCGGACTACTGTTGGCATTTCAAGACTATCAAAATGAGGGAGATAAAGCTTTAGTTACACACAAGCGATCGCTTGGCATCATTGCCCACAAAAGCCCAGTCAAGCCAACAAAGAGCGTCGTTTTTATCTATTGCGATCCTGATGCAGACTTGAGTTATCTATCACAATATAACATTGAAGTCAATCAAAACTCTGGGAGTGTGCGGACGGCTTTTTTACCGATAGAAAGTTTAGATGTCTTGTCTGAAGAAGATGTTATCCAACGCATCAAGCCATCACGCAAACTTCATTTGAGGATGGATACTGCAATGGGAGCAGTCAAACTCCCGGAGTTCCAGAACAAAACTGGACTGACCGGTAAAGGAGTAATCATCGGCATTATAGACAGTGGCATTGATCCGAAACACCCCGCTTTTGCTGGACGAATTTTACACATTTGGGATCAAACACTGCCAGGGCCAGGAGTAACGGAAGGCGGCTATGGGGCGGAATTTACGGGAGCGCAACTGACAATTTCTCAGGATACTGGCGGTCATGGTACTCATGTTGCCGGAATTGCCGCCGGTGCCGATGCTAGCTATGGCGGTGTAGCACCAGAAGCAGAATTAGTTGTTGTCAGGTCAGATTTACAGGATGCCCATATTGCTGATGGTGTGCGTTACATTTTCCGAATTGCTAGAGAGTTAGGACGCGCAGCCGTGGTGAATCTCAGCTTGGGTGGACACGCTGATGCCCATGATGGTAGTGATTCCTTATCCAAAGTTATTGATGCGGAAACTGGCCCTGGAAGAATAGTTTGCTGTGCTGCGGGTAACGAAGGAAACGATAACATTCATGGACAAGCGATAATACCCAGTGGACGCACTCGTGGTATGCGCTTTAATGTTCCTTTGAATCAAATAGGCATAGTTTGGTTAAATGCTTGGTATTCCAAAGACAGCGAATTAGAAGTGTCTGTGCGGAGTCCTAACGGTTTTGTCACCCCATTCCAAAAAATAATTACTGACGGTAATGCCGCACAAGATTACCAGTTACCAGATGCAAGGGTGCAATTAGCGACACCAGCGCCAGATAAAGCCAATGGCGACCATAATTTCTTTGTGCAAATCCGGGGTATTGGCTCCTCGCCAGTTATGGGAGGTGTTTGGCAACTGCGAGTTCGCAACAGTTCTGCAACTGACACTCGTTTAGATGTATGGACATTGGATGACACTTCATCAGTGTTTTTTACAGGTAAAAGTGTGAAAGATGCGCTAAAAATTGGTTCGCCAGGAGCCGCCAGCAGTGCAATTACAGTTGCCGCCTATACTACTAAAACCAAGTACACAGATATTGATAACCAAGTGCGAGAAATGGGGTTAGAATTGCACACTATTTCGGAATTCAGTAGTGAAGGGCCTCTACGGAATGATGCACACAAGCCGGATGTAGCAGCACCAGGAGCGATGATTATTTCCACTCTTTCCGCCGATGCAAATTTTGACCGCTCATCAATGATTAATTCCAAGTTTGTGGTGCAGGCTGGTACGAGTATGGCGACACCATTTGTTAGTGGGTTAGTAGCATTACTATTGCAGCGAGATCCCAATCTCGATCCGGCTGCTGTGAAAGACTTGCTACGTAAAAATAGTACAATTCCTGGAAAAACCGCAGGGACATTTGATGAGAAATGGGGTTATGGAGTGATTAACGCTTTAAATCTGTAATTAGCTTCAGAGATGCGATATATTTATACACCTTTAACACAATAAATATATCGCGTCTCTTGAAGATTATACGGCTAACAAATTAAACAGCGCTAATTTTAAAATTGCTGACTTAACAGAGGCAATTTAAATCCGAATAACTGCTTTAGATGCTGATTTTTAAGGAGCAACTTTGAGCGGTACTTTCATCGAGAAAGGGAATATTAATATACAAGCATAATCTGCGTTTAGGCTCTCAATAAACCTCAAAACCAGAGAGAACAGCAATTAATCTGTAATTGGACATAGGAAATCGCCCATTAAATCTATACAGAGATAGGCAATAAAAACTCGCAAGTTTGATACCTTAGCTATACGATAGGTTAAGAATTGCCTGCTTTTTACCCACTTACTGCTCTATGGATTTTCAAAAGCTAGATGCTGCCCTTGCTACAGCGCTCAATGATGTTCAAAACCCAGAGGAACCGAGTTTAGAAGTTTTCATCCATACTGAACCAATTTTAGACTCTGCTGCAACTGCTGTTTTAGAAAATTTAGGCATCAGTGGTGTTACTAGTGGAAGAGATATATTTACGGCAACACTGTCACTAAATGCAATTTCCCACTTGTCCGAGGAACCTTGGGTAAAATATTTGAAGCGATCGCAGCAATTGCGTTTGGTTAATAAGAGAATAAATACAGGCAAGTTGGGTGTTTAATGACCATTTTCTGACCCTATACTACGCAGACAGTTTTTTGTATTTACTGTGAATTAGGTTGTTTTTTTCTGGAAAAAAGTTACACTTCACCTGAATTTCCAGATGATTTACAGCAGAGCCTTCAGTAATTTCAGTAGTAATAATTTTTTGAAGAACAGCCAAGAAATCTGTCATCATAACTTGGCATGAATCATTAATTACATGATTCTTAACCTTTGATTGACTGAAAGATAGATCCTAAAGATGCGTCTAATTCGATACAATTTATAGGCAGAGAGAGCCGAGGAGAACAAGGTGGTCTTATTAAAAGGCTTTGAGATCGAGATGTATACTGGCACGCCTCAAGGTGAAATCGTCGGTCTCTCCGACAAAATTATTGCAGCCTTGGATGGATTTATGCGGGAGCCAGATAGCCGCAATGTCGAATACATAACCCAACCATCCCATAATTACGAAAATTTATTGTGTGCCTTGCTGCGTCCTCGGCGGGAGTTGCGAAACTACCTCAATCACTTGGGCGATTATACCTTGATACCGGGAAGTACTTTATCGTTGGGTGGCGGCGATCGCTTTCTGCGTTCCGATCCAGTAAATCCCTATCATGACTACATTGAGAACACCTACGGGACAAAAGTAGTCACCGCCAGCGTACACATTAATATAGGCATCAGCGATCCAGAAGTATTAATGCGGGCGTGTCGGGTGATTCGTATGGAAGCACCTCTATTTCTCGCCCTCAGCGCCTCATCTCCCTTCCTAGATGGCAAAACTACTGGCTATCACTCCACTCGCTGGGGCCTATTTCCGCAAACGCCTAGCCATGTACCTTTATTTGCCAGCCACGCCGATCATATCCAGTGGGTGGAAGATCAACTCGTTGCTGGAACCATGCAAAATGTTCGGCATTTATGGACATCGGTGCGACCAAATGGCGATCGCCGCCCTTATGATCTAAATCGCCTAGAACTACGAATTTGCGATTTAGTCACAGATCCCATTGCCTTACTAGCCATTACTGCCTTATTAGAAGCGCGTTTATTGCAAGTAATCGAAAATCCCAACATCGATCCTTTAACTCAAAGTACTTTCTCTGGCGAAGAACTCGTCACCCTGACTGCTGAAAACGAAGCGGCTGTGGCTGCTGATAGTCTCGATGCTCATTTGAGGCATTGGCAAGATGGTAGAAGCATCCTAGCCAGAGATTGGATTACCCAAATGTACCAAGATGTTTGGGCGATCGCTAAACAAGGAGGCTTTAGCTGTTTCCTTTCCCCATTGCACAAAATTCTCCGCGAAGGCAATGAAGCTCAACAGTGGTTGCAGTTACACACAGTCGGTTTTGACAGCCAGCGCGTCATCACTCAGGCTATTCTCGCCACCCAAGAACGCGAAATCGAACTCGAAGACAAATTGTGTTCGTCCCTACTAGCTTAATTGAAGAGGCAGAGGAGCAGGGGGGACAGAGAGGATAACGGGAGAATTATTCAAGTTTCTCCCTTGTCTCCCCCCTCCTCCTTGTCTCCTATATCTCTATCTCGATGCCCCATACCCAATGGTAGATTTCTTTGGACATAGTACCAGCCTTAAAATACACAAGTGATTAATCTTTCTACATAAAACTTAATATTTACCAATTTAAGCCAAATATCCTCTCAGGGATTGCTCTGGGAGGGTTTGTGCTATTGTTTTAAAAATCTAATCGATGGATGATGCTTGATTATTATTAACAAAACCTATGAATAGCCTCTACCCTTTGGTAGATTTAACATTGACAAGAAATTGTTTTATACAATACGTAGATTATACGGACAATGCCCCAGGTCGTTTTAGTTAACCCACAAATTCCTCCTAATACAGGTAATATTGCTCGTACTTGTGCAGCAACAGGTACAGAGTTGCATTTGGTAGGTCCCTTGGGGTTTGAAATTAGCGATCGCTACCTCAAAAGAGCCGGCTTAGATTACTGGCCTTATGTCAAACTCCACTATCACGAATCCCTAGAAGCCTTTAAAACCGTACATCAAGAGCGTGGAGGCAGATGGTTAGGTTATACGGTTGGTGGGAATTTTAGTTACGTCAGCTTTCAATTTCAAGCCGATGATTGGCTACTGTTTGGTAGTGAAACTACGGGCTTACCACCAACAATTTTATCAGATTGCGATGCTACTCTGTATATTCCCATGAGCCAACCAGGGGTTCGCAGCTTGAACTTGTCAGTCAGTGTGGCAATTGGCTTATTTGAAACCCGTCGTCAGTTAGGCTATCTACAATAGTTGTTTACCTTCACAAGCTAAGTATATTTACTTATTGTTTTTACAAACATCTATCTAAACTGGAGAATTTTGGCAGCAAGATTTTTTTGTTTACGGCAAAATATGTAAAAGAATATACCAAATCCTGGGTTTATTCGCTAATTGTAGTGGAAGATACTTACAAACAGAGGAAGGTTATTATAAGAAATTTATATATAAAACTTGAGATAATGCCAAATTTGAATGATAGATTTTGATGAATTTGAAGCATCCTAAATTGGGAACAAAAGCGCTAAAATCCAGTCATGTCATGTATTTGAGCTGTTTTTGCTCGATGAACTCCAAAAAGCAGCCTAAAATTAGACGATAGTTAATACGGTTGTTTTTTAGGGAATAATCAACGTAAAGTCTCGTGTTGAGAAGACTGATGGGCTAGAAATATCTTGAAGATATCTACAGCAGGGGGCATCACTTTTCCAGAAGTCGCAAGCAATTTATTTTTCGGCAGCGACTATAGACTAGGCAAATCATTTGTTTAGTCCCCGTGATTGACGCAAGACAAGCGCGGATAATGGTAAAGAGTTATAAACGTCCTAAGTGGTGTTAGGAGTGGTTCGGACAAGTAAACACAGCAAACTTTAAGTTTTGCTAATACATGTAAACTTGTCTAAATCAGAGAAGCAGGTTAATCTTGCGTAAGCATCTCTGGTGAATGTGATCTTGATCTATCATTTGTTGTGATCTAAATCATTGACTAGTATCCAACTGAAAAATCGAGGTCAGTTAAGCGCTAGTGATCATAGGAGGTCGTCTTTGAAACGAGCATTAAAAAAGAGAGTAAAAGCTGTGTTGAACAATAACCCCAACAGCGATGATGCCCCGGTAGAACTGCAAAATGTGATGAATCCAAAAGTTAACCGCCGGGTGCGGACAAAAGCCGCCATGATTGGCTTGGCAATCTCTATGGGAGCAACCAGCCTTTTGGTGACTCGACAAAGCGATCAAGCCCAAGCAGCGGTGCCAGTAGGCAGCCAAAAGGCTTCCTCCTCAATTCCTGCTGTTCCTGACACTGAAGTGAAATTTGCCTCCACAAAGCTGGAGTCCCAAGCAGTCTCATCAGCGAGCGTGCCGGAAAATCCTGTGATCGTGGAACCAACGGCAGTCTCACAAGTGCCTGGGCTTGAAGCTAAATGGCAAGTCGCGGCAAATGGAATTTCTTTGCAAATTCCTGCATCAGAAACATTTTCCCAAGCAACAGCTGGTTATAAAAATTCCACCAACCTGAAGCCGCAAGTGGCGCAGGGATTGAACAACACATTAGCCGAGACTAGTTTCCCAACAGTCAATAATTTGTCTGACTATAGTGCTGATGGTGTTGGTAGTACAAATGTTTTATTGAATGCCCAGCCACAAACAGTGGCAACATCTGGTGCAGTCAACGGTGAAATAAATGCACAACTTAAGGCACAACAAGAGTTTGCACTGAATCGCTTACAAGAAAAATCTAATCGGTTAAGAAAAAGTCTGGCACAGTTACAGTCTGGGGAAACTGAAAACCCATCACCAGCTGATATTGGTTTGGCACAGCCGACGACTGAAGTTGAAAAAACTGCATTAGTCCAGCCGAATACTTCTGACGATGCAAGCAAAGCGAACTTGATATCGAAGTTAAAACAGAAGAATCAGACCAGTGCAATTGCACCAGTACCAGCTACACCAACAGTTATTGCGTCTTCGGCTCGAACCGCCTACGAAGTTAAGCCTGGAGATACACTAGCAGCGATCGCCAGCAAATACAATACTTCAGTATCAGAACTAGTTAAGGTAAATAACCTCAACAATCCCAATGAACTGAAAATTAGTCAACAACTAATTATTCCTGCTGGTCAAGTTGAGGTAACTGTAGCGAATCAACCTACTGTAGTGAGTCAACCCACTGTAGCGAGTCCTACTTTTGTAGAGTCCAGCAAAACTCCAAAAGTAGCTACCTCTCCTATGAACATCGGTAGTGCCAACTCCTATCTACCAACTACTTCACAATCACCATCTATTGCCGACAACAGCAGCGTTGCCGTCCCTAAACAGGTAATTGCGAACAATCAGGTTCAGGCAAATAGTGCCACTGACTTAGAAGTACGCCCTACCACTCCTACTAGGTCTTATGGTGTTGGTGGTGAAGATCCAGTGCCAAAAGCTTTTGCTGAAATACAACAGCCTAAAACACCAGCAAATAGGGTAGCACGGGGAAATAATAATGACCGTTTGCGCGGCTTGCAAGCGGAAATTCAGAGATTACAGCAGAAATACCGCGCTCAACAGTCTGGTAATTTAGTTGTGCCAGCAGCTAGCGATACTACTAACGCTGCAATGCTCACTCCTATTTCTACTCCTAATAATTTCATCGTACCTAACTCTGCTGTTCGACCAAATAGTGTAGCGATACCAATTCCAGTTCCTACACCTATTAGAGCTACCTATAGCGCTCAACCAATCAAGCCCCAATTCCGTACTAGTGTACGTCCTACCGAACCAGTAAACCCAGAATTCTTGCCCAATCTCGGTTCTGCTAGTCAGTGGACTCCTGCTCGCACTCAATCTCCTACAAGAATTGCAACCCCTCCTGGAAGAGTAAATGCCTCTGACTCTTTAGGAAAGATGCGGGGAACCACAGTTACTCCACAGATAGTACCGCCTTTGGCAGCAGTGGATCAATATCTGCCCAGGCCCATTGACGAACTGACACCTCCTCCATCTTCCTCAACCGTAGCTTACACATGGCCGGCAAAAGGTACCCTTACCTCTGGTTATGGCTGGCGCTGGGGTAGAATGCACAAAGGAATTGACGTTGCTAACTCCACTGGCACGCCAGTTGTCGCCTCAGCTGAGGGGACGATAGAAAAAGCAGGCTGGAACAATGGTGGCTACGGCAACCTTGTCGAAGTTCGCCATCCTGATGGCAGCACGACTCGCTATGCTCATAACAGCAAGATTCTAGTGCAACCTGGTCAGCAGGTACATCAAGGAGAAACAATTGCTTTAATGGGTAGCACTGGTCACAGTACTGGCCCACACACCCACTTTGAAATCCATCCATCAGGTAAGGGTGCTGTTAACCCAATCGCCATGTTACCGGATCGCATATAATTTCTTGGCTATCTGTAACTAAATCATTGCCTTGTTTTGTTGAGGGAGTTTACCTCCCTCTTTTGCTTTTTATAAACTCAACAGGGATGAAAGCTGCAAAAAAAAAATGCAAAAGGGGCTAGCCTCAAGCAAATTTTTATGTTATAGTAATAAATGATTTGAGGAAATATGGCTCAGTAGCTCAGTTGGTTAGAGCACGGGACTCATAAGCCTGGGGTCGTTGGTTCAACTCCGACCTGAGCCATTTTAAAGAATTAGTAATTCGTAGTTAAAAGGTTGTTTAACACTGCCTTTCGATTTTATGCTAGCTGTAGCTTGTTACATAGACAAGAGGCTATGACCTTTTAAAACATCCTCTACGAATTACGAATTATTTTTGTATGTGGCGAATTACTTCGGCAACAGACCAAGCTTGAGCGATCGCACCTCTGGGTGTATGAGGTGCATCGCCATCAAAAATCTCCGAAATAGAGCCAAGACAAGCGCCAGATAAGAAATGATCTAGCAGAGGTTGCCAATCAAAAGGCAGCGATTGTTGTGGATAAAAACGTTGCCAAGCCCGAATATATGGCCCAATTAGCCAACCCCAAACAGTGCCTTGGTGATAGGCGCGATCGCGTTGCTCTTGATTACCCTCATATCTCCCTTTGTATTCGGGATCTCCTGGATCGAGACTGCGAAGACCATAAGGAGTCAGCAAGCTGATAGTTGCCAAATCTAGTATCTGACTCCCTTGTTGGGCAGAAAATCCACAGTGGTGCAGTGACAGCGCCAAAACCGCATTGGGACGAATTTGGAAATTCCGGCGATCGTCTGGCTCGATAGTATCGTACAAATAACCCAGCTGAGGATTCCAGAACTTTTGCAGCGAGGTTTTAACCTTTTGTGCTTGCAGAGCATAACGTTGTGCTTGTTTAGTGAGACGCACTGGATCGCCAAGTTCAAGCGAACTTAAGCGTTCTGCCCACCGACTTAGCCAACATAAAGCTGAATACCACAGTGCATTAATTTCCACCGGCTTACCGTGACGTGGAGTAACGGGATTTGTCCCAATTACCACATCCATCCATGTGAGAGCTACACCACGAGCATCCCAACTAATTAGCCCATCAATAGCATCAACCTGGATATTGTAGTGTGTACCACCAACAAAGGCTTTGTGGATTTGTTGGACTACAGAGAATTGCTCTGCTAAAAATTCCCAGTCTTGGGTAGCTTCTAAATAAAGCCCTAAAGTTTCAACCCACCACAGCGCCGCATCAATACTGTTATAAAGTGGTTCGCCATCGGAATCAGGAAATACATTAGGCATCAAACCGTGACGATAGTAATGACTAAAAGTCCGTAATATTCCTTTTGCCAGATCAAAGCGCTGTGGAACTAGTGCCAATCCAGGTAAGGCAATTAATATGTCGCGCCCTCGCTCATTAAACCAGTGATAACCAGCAATCATTGTAGGGCCTGCAATTGAGGCTCGATAGACGATAAACTGATCGCTTGCTTTAAGTAGTTGTTGCCAGATTTTAGATTGGGCTTTGGGCATTGGGTACTTGTACTGAGCGTTCGCGTAGCGTCTCGTAGAGCAGCCGAAGTATTGGGCATTGGTTATTAATTTATCTCCCCCTGCTCCTCTGCTCCCCCTGCTCCTCTGCTC
>NZ_JAAGOG010000464.1:0-892 GCF_010747425.1 Nostoc sp. UIC 10630 | reverse complement strand
TCGATTAATAATTTACGGGCTGATTTGCGATCGCTCCTAGAAGAAATGGGCAATACTATTGCGCCTGTGGGTGATGCGACCGATGAGGGGGCTTCCCGGTGGATGAAAGCGGCAGGTATTGCCATCGATGAGGAGTATTACCGCAAAGTTGCTAACGCCAAAGATATTGATAGAAAGACTTATACGGCTAGGCAGCACCAAGACTACCTCAAGCCAGAAGAGGTTTTGGAGTGTGAGAAGTTCCGCATACAGGATACTTACGGGATGAGTGTTACTCCTGAATTGGTTGAGCAAGATGACTCTGGGCGGTTAATTAAGAAGATAGTCGCACTGGAGGCAATATTAGCTGACCCTGGGGAAATGATTACCGATGACGACCTTGGGCGAGAGTTTGTGACACCGCCCTCTGTTGTGGTGGAACGCGATAAGTCGGAACGCGATCGCCTCGCCATCTGCACCGACTGGAGTAACCATTCTACCGCGTGGCTTATGCGTCATCGGCTGGGCTTGAGGGCGGTGCTAATGGATCTCATGGCTGGGGTTGAGATTAAAGGGGACGAGGCGATGATTCAGGTTTTAGCCGAGTTCTCTAAACGCAACGCATCTCACGTTAAAGGCATTCTCAACCTGACTATTCCCCTTGATGAGTCTCCTGTGTGGATTTTGGGGCAGTATCTTTCTCAACTGGGTTTGTCCACTAAATCACGGCGACCGCTTGAAGATGGTAAGCGCGTTAGGTACTATCGGCTGAATACTTCTGATGTAGAGTTTGCCCAGAAGGTATTAGAGTATCGGCAAAGGCAACGAGAAGAGAGGGAACGCAAACGCCAAGAGTCACTTGAGCGAGATGCGGCTTATGCGGCTAGGATGCAGGCTCAATATGGGATTAACC
>NZ_JAAGOG010000077.1:0-33227 GCF_010747425.1 Nostoc sp. UIC 10630 | reverse complement strand
GGAATGGGGAATGGGGAATGGGGAATGGGGCATGAGGAATTGCTTACTCCCCTTATCTCCCTCATCTTCCACATCTTTCCCTCCACCTCATCTCGAATATTGTTTAATTTTTATTGCGGCGATCGACTTTGATTTTGGCTGGATTAACGGTAATTACAGCCTCTTCTAAAGGCAGGGCACGGATATAATTTTTAAAAATGTTAACTTGATAAACTAGGTTATTCGTGACATCTAGTGCGGTCAACCAGCCACTCCGGGGATGATAAGCGCCAGTATCTATGTCTAGCCATCCCTGTCCTTGTGCCAGTTTCCCAGGAGAAACACCAGGCAGAGTAAAAGTAATCGTGTGACCGATGATAATAAGCTTATCTGGAAAGTAGGGTTTTTCGATGCTGTGAAATTCCTCTCGTATCCAGCACAGTTGATCGGCAGTTTGTTCTGTCACCAACTTGGAAGGGTCAACCCCAGCATGAGTTAACCAAATATCCCCCAAGTCGAGATATGTAGGCAAACTCTTGAACCAATCCAGATGGTCATCGGGGATTGAAGCCTCGTGGTAACTGGCTACGGTAGCTTGCCCTCCACTATACAACCACGCTTGCATCGTCGGGGAGGAAGTTCTTTCATTAGTCAAAATGTTTAATAACATCTGCTCATGATTTCCCAGCAAACATGGGTAGTTATGTCGTTTGACAAAATTAACTACTTGTGAGCTATGAGGCCCGCGATCGATTAAGTCTCCCAAAAAATAGATTTGATCGTCTGACGTGGGAGCGATCGCCTCCAACAAAGTCATTAAACCTTCATAGTGTCCATGTACATCCCCAATTACTATTCGTCTGGGGCTAGTTTCGCTCATTGTCTCTTAGCTTCAATAGTTTTGCTAATACTTCTGCTACAGTTTAAGCTGTCTGGTTTCCGTAATGAAAGGTAAAAATACTGAACTAAGTTTTATTTTAATTTAATTATTATTCCAGAAATAAATATTATTAATGATGAACATAGAGTAATATAGACAGTCTTTACTGCTAGGAAAGAAAATTAGCAAATTCCACTCGCGTTAGCTTAAAATCTAAGCTGTTGCTGTATTTCTAACTTTTTAGCTCAACAATGTCTAAGGATTTTTCTACTGAGATTAGTTCGCGCATCTGCCAGCACATGAATGACGATCATGCTGATGCCATAGTTCTTTATGCTAAAACTTTTGGTGGTGTAACAGATGCGATCGCAGCAAAAATGTTGTCAATTGATGCACAAGGTATGGATTTGACAGCGCAAGTCAATGGTGAAGCTGTACCAGTTCGCATTCAGTTTGATCGTGTTTTAGTAGATGCAGAAGATGCTCATCAAACTCTCATTGCAATGGTGAAGCAGGCGCGGGTAAACGCAAAGTAGAAATTGGGAAGTCCCTAAAGACCCAATACAATTCGGTTAAGCCAAGAGATGTGATAAATCGCCGTCAAGACGAAGGATTGATTATTGTAGAGACGGCGATTTATCGCGTCTTTGTGGTTTAGAATTTTCATCAAAAAACCCTAACCGAACCGTATTGCCTAAAGACCGCCATTGCGCTTCATGTTAGCTATCACCTAAAGATACCGACCTCTTCCTTGACTACTGCGGTATGAGGCTTGGCTTGAATAATTTCAAATTTCCAGTCTGAAGAATAATCAGGTAAATCATAGCCAACACTCTTAACATGAGCCAGCATCAACTCATCCCGTTGATGCCAAACAGCAAATATGCTTTCCCTGCCATCGTCAAGCGTTTCTAGGTCGATTTTATAAACCTCATTTACCCGCTTTAGTTTCAAGCCCAACAAATTTAATAGTCGGCTGAGTATTTTTATTGCCGAAACCTGCTCTTTTTCTCCGACTAAGTTAATACCAAGCGCTCTTCTAATATGCTTACTGTGCTGAAACACAACATTTTTAAGCATTATTAAATCTGGATTACTCTCGGTAAACTCTCTTTCTGCTTCGAGAAACTGAAGCATTCCCAACGCTCTCATTGCCTCAACTTTGAGTGTGTAAGTTTTTAAATCTGGTAGAAAAACTTTCCCTTCACCCCAAGACAATTGCTGATGCCATTCTTGCTGATCTCTGACATGAAAATACTCGCTTTCATGAGTGAGATAATAATGAATTAACAATTGACGATAATATCCTTGGTCATCCTGCAATTTTAGCCAAGGAGTAACTTCTACACCATACCTTTGTCTGAGAACATATTTATTAATTTGGTTACGTTCTCCATCAGTTAGAGAATGCTTTACTAATAGCTGATCATATTCTACATAATCGATATCTTTAGCATTAGCTACAGCCTTTGCTAGCAATAGTTGATTTTGCTGCTTAATATCTTTAATTTTGCGTTTAATATCTTTAGCTTTTTGACGGCTTTGCGCCCAATCTTTTTGAACTTTGACAATTTCTAAAACTAATCTTCTGCGGGTAGCTAAATCATCGGCATCAGTTGCCAAAAATGCCAGCCGTAAATCTCGAATAATATTATTATGAACAGCATTGCTCCGCATCTGAATTTGATGCCCATCAGCAATCAAACCATCTTGCATCGATTGACGATAGAGGCGGATAGAAGCATTTACCCGTGCAGATAACTTAGCCCAAGTTCGCAAATGAATCGGGTCATGAACTAAAGGTAAATCGACATCTATTTTATGTAATGGACTAAGCAAAGCTAAGTTTTCTTTTTGATTTTCTTGATACCAATCAGATAGCAAGCGATAATTTGTACTACCACTACCAATTAAGCCAATACCTCGTTTCGCACACCAAACAACACGCGGCACATCATCTCGCACTCTCGCTAATGCTTGTCTTGCTTCCGAGTCAGGAATTACCCCTTGAAAAATGCCATAAACTCGGTCGAAATGTTGGACATCAATACTAATTCCTGTACCCAAGCTAGGTGTAACAAAAACGCCATCATATTCAGAGATTTTTTGATTGATTGCTGCAATAAAATCAACCGCTTCATGACCAGGTGTGTTTGTAGTGTGGCTACTAACTACCAAAGTTTTGGGAAATTGCCTTCGTAATTTTTGTAACCGTTCTTTCAAATAACGTTCGATTGTTTCACAACTGTAACGCCCAGCGCGACTATCAGTAGTAACATAACATTTACGTCCAGCAAGTAAATCTAATTCTAGTTGGTGAATTAGCGGTGTTGGGTTCGGCGAATCGTAAAAAGTTACATCCCAACCTTGTTGAGGCTTCCATTGGTTGAGAACTACCCAAGGCGTTAATTTAATTCCTGCTAATCCCTGTAGATATTCAAGTGACACATCTGATAAATCAGCATCTTGGGCAATTACTAAACCCCCAGTTGTTAAAACTGTGGAAATTAGCTGCTGGAATAATCTTAATATTTTTACACGTTTATGTTTACAAGTATTACTGTTTAGTAGATGCCACAAAGATTGCTCTACTTCATCTAAAATTATTATTGCCCCGTGCCAATTTTCAGGATTAAGTTTCCAAATGGAATCAACGCACAGTCCAAGGGATTGCTGTGGAGAGAGTGAACGCAGGATGGGAGGAGCGGGGGTAAGTGTTTTATTAATCCTTTTATCCCTATCTTCTTTATGCGTTCCCCATTGGATACCAATTTTTTCGCACAAAAATCGTCCTAGTAAAATTCTGTGAGTAATTAATAAAACGGGTTGATTTCTAATTTTTGCTTGCTGAACAACGGCTTGCAATGCTGTAGTTTTACCTGTTCCTTTTGCAGACTTGACTCCTACTAATCCAGAAGTTGGAAAAGGGATTTCACCTATAAAAGGTCGATTCAAGGTGAGAGCAGCAGGAATAGTTAACTCAGTATGGGGTTTTGTTTGAGCAAGATAAATTTCTAAATCAACACTTTGCCGATAAATTTTCTCGAAACTAGTTGCACCTTTCGCAACGATAAACTCATCAACCCCTTTTTCTATTCCTGGAAGTTCGATAATTTTAACAGGGCAATTTTTTTGCTGGAATAAACAACCAAGTTGAGAAATAGCATTATTTACAGCAGCAATTGTTTTAGGTTGAGTTTCAAAATCAAAACAAATATAAAAGCTACGCTTTGTAATTGCAAACGCTGCTAAGTCAGGAATTAGCTGACGACGGGTAACTTTGCCAAATTCATCTTTAACAACCCGATAACCACTGGTAATTCCGGGAATAGCAATAGCTGCATATCCTTGTGTCAACAGCGTTGCTGCTTTTTTCACACCCTCGCAGAGAATCAGGGGAATGTTATGTTGCATCACCCATTGCCAAAAGCCTCTAGCTTCACCATCAGCAGTAATGGTGATATTTTCAGGCATGACCAGATTGTAACGTCCAGCAACTTGCTGCCAAACTTGCAGCGTTACCCGCAAACAAAACACCCGCGTTGGTGTGCTAGGGGGATGCTCGTATTTGATGGACTTAGCATTGTGATTCTGTCGGGGTTGGTTTGGTTTAAAGCACCCCCATTCCATCATTTGCCAATTATTCAAAGGGTCTAGTCCCGAACACCACCAACCGCCTTCAGTAATATGAGCATAACGCTGCAACCAGCAAGCTTTCACCATTCCGGTATTGGTGCGGGGGAGTAGCTCAGAAATCAACAGGTACTCATAAGCAGTTACGCCTTGGAGCGACCTAAAATTGAGTTGCACTAAGTGTAAGTCTATACCACTACTCTTGACTAATTCCTCAAGGTGTTGGGGGTGTAAATAGTGCAGATGCATAGGGAAAGACCCGAAGAGAAGACGATGAGATTAAAACATTAGCACGCATCTGTTTTTTTTCTATAAGCGAGATTGCTAGGCTTTGATGATGCTTTTTTTACTTCGTCACGGGAGACACATCGGTTAAGCCTCTAGTAGGTTATTCTGCCTATTAGATCCCCAAAGTAATAATTTTGTATTGTAATATTTGTTCTATTTTAATTTTTATTTATCAGTAAATCTCTGCGTTAAGGAATGCGATCGCTTTAGGGTAACATCTTCATGTACTTCAGCCAAAACTTTATACTGAGCGTCCACCTGCGGCCTCATGTTTAGGATGTGACATATTTCAATGAATCAAATCAGGTAGGGGCAATTAATGAATTACCCCTACCGCTTTTAGTTTTGTGTAAGTTCTAACTTTTACTCAAGTAGCACGGTAACTTAAAAAGCTGATTGGAGGTAGAATAGACAACAACTTTTAAGAAAAGTTCAATCTGCTTTATAAACCCTTTGCTTTTAGTTACGAATGTAGGAAATATGACTTTGTATTTTTCAATTCTACTGTGTGCTTGTTTCATTACTGGCTATTTTTTATTAAAAAAAAGTAATAATGAAATCTCGCATTTAGTAGCTGTATTTGCAGCTATTAGCCTAATTTTGGGTTTAATATTAGCTCCCTGGCAGATTTTACTTCTACTATTAATTCTTATTCTTATCAGTACAAGCTCCGAATACTATACAAGCAAGGTAGTCAGCAGCAAAATTCAATATCCACAAGAGCCAGTTACCAAGTCTGAACCAGATTATAACTTAATCTACCGTGGGGCTTCCTATCGTCCTGACCTTGATGCCAAATCAAATGTAGAAACGATACCATTAGTAACCCCTAAATTGATTTTTCGGGGATGTACTTATTTTGTTTGCGCTGATCCTAATACCCAATCGGCTGGAATAATTACACCACCATTAACCTATAAATTGAGCTTTAGGGGAAGCAGCTATTCTATAAACAGAAATGCACACAGAGAAATTAAATAGCGAACAATATAACAAAAGTAGCTCAAATTATGTGTAAAGCCATACCTAATTCAAAGCTGGCAAAAAACTATTTTGAACTGATCTGACTACAGTTTTCCTGAGTAATACTACTAAAAAATCGTTTCGCTGAAACATCACCGAAACGATTAAAGTTAATCTCAAAATTAAAAATAGCTAACCTGCTAAATTAAGCCCCAACAGCTTCCTTCGCGGCGTACAACACCTCAGCGTTTATTTCTTTGAAACCGCGATCGCGGGCAAATTTCTCAGTATTTCGCTTCACTTTACCGCGAACAAATCCAGGAATCTTATTCAATTCTGCTTGACCATCTTTTGTCCAATTCAAATCAGAATCAGCAGAAATTCCCCTAGTAATTACTTCTTTGGTATCGTGACCACCGAAGATTTCTAATAGGTGATCTTCCATTCCCAAAGTGAAGGAATTGTAGATTAAATCTGTAATCTGATTAGTACCTTCGTAACCCATAAATGGTTTGTAACCAATGGGGAAATTTTGGACGTGGATTGGTGCAGCAATTACGCCGCAGGGGATATCCAAACGCTTACCAACATGGCGTTCCATTTGGGTGCCGAAAATGGCAGAGGGTTCGACACGAGCGATCGCATCCCCAATTTCACCATGATCTTCGGAGATTAGCACTTCATCGCAATACTCGCTCACCTGTTCGCGGAACCAATCCGCATCATATTTGCAGTAGGTTCCAGCCCAAACAACATGAATCCCCATTTCTCGCGCCAGAATCTTGGTAATAGCGGCGGCGTGGGTATTGTCGCCAAAAACTACAGCTTTTTTGCCAGTCAAGTTTTGACAGTCAATTGAACGGGAGAACCAAGCAGCTTGAGAAACATGGAGAGTTTGCTCATTGATGAAGTTTTCATAGTCAACTTCTGCACCTTGAGCGTTAATTACCTGCTGAATCTTGCGAATACAACGGGCAGTTTCCACTACGCCCATTGGAGTAATGTCTATATAAGGTGTGCCAAATTGTTCTTCCAGGTAACGTGCTGTGGTCAAACCGAGTTCACGGTAAGGCACCAGGTTAAACCAGGCTTGGGACATCTTTTTCAAGTCATTTACCGAAGCACCTTCGGGAATTAAGGTATTTACCTCAATTCCCAAGTCAGCCATCAGCCGTTTGAGTTCGGTGCAGTCGTGATTGTTGTGGAAACCAAGGGTGGTAGTACCGATAATGTTAACCGAGGGCTTTGCAGTTTTACCCTCTGGTAATTCGCCCCGCTTCCGCGCTTTTTCAATGTAGTATTGGACGATTTGATCCAGAGTGCGATCGGCCGCTTGCAGTTCGTTGTAGCGGTAGTGGTTCACGTCCGCCAGCATTACGTCTCCTTTGGCTTCCAACTGCGCCCGTTCGACAAAGTTGTGCAGGTCTTCTTGCAAAATGCTGGAGGTGCAAGTGGGAGTTAACACAATCAGATCGGGGTGTTCCTCGGCATCTTTGCGGACGATGTTATCTACCACCTTCTCTTGGGAACCACGCGCCAAAACGTTGCGGTCAACAACACTGGTTGTCACTGGAGTGAAATCCCTCTCCCGCGATAGCATTGAGCGCATGACGTTAAAGTAGTCATCGCCAATGGGGGCGTGCATGATCGCATGGACATTTTTAAAAGAACTAGCGATTCGCAGAGTGCCGATGTGGGCTGGGCCTGCATACATCCAGTAAGCCAATTTCATGTTTGTGTTCTCCCTTTTCAACAGAAATAACACGGAGTCCGATAAGAATGGACTATAAGTGCTTGATTATTATTAAATCGTTTCTGATTGTCTCAAAACTTGTATCCCTAATGAAGTGAAGAGTTGTAAGGGTTTATCTGGAGTTCACAGGCTTAGGCATACCTCAAACCTGCTTACTGATTGGGATGTAGCTGCTGATTTTGACAACATGGCTGTTGTTTTATTTAAATAAATCTTAATTTTTCGGAAAGTTTGTTTTCAATTTGGGGTGGGGCGCTAATCATCATTATTGGAAAAGAATGCAGAATACAGAAGTCAGAATTCAGAATCAAGTAGGTATACAGCAATTGATTTTCCAACTATTCTGAATTTTGAACGGCAGTTGCTCATGGGGAAACCCCTTCAGACCGCACTGCCTCCTCCTGACTCCTGAATTCTTACTAGAGAGATGTTAATTACTGCCGAAAAATTTCTACTTTTTGTAACACCACTTCTTGATTCGGACGATCTCTAGTCGTAGGCACATTAGCAATCTTGCTGACTACATCTAGACCTTGGACAACTTCACCAAAAACACTGTGTTTATTGTCAAGGTGAGGCGTTGGTGCTTCTGTAATGAACCATTGCGAACCATTTGTACCGCGTCCAGCATTAGCCATCGACAGGATACCCGCACCAGTATGTTTCAATTCAGGATGAAACTCATCTTCAAATTGATATCCTGGGCCACCAGTACCCCATCGGCTGGCTGTATCAAGATAACGACTCAGAGGATCGCCACACTGAATCATAAAATCAGGGATGACCCGGTGAAAGCGAACCCCATCGTAAGCTGGAGTTCCTTTGCCAGATTCACCAGTTTTAGGGTCTTTCCAGTCGATTGTTCCGGTTGCTAGACCGACAAAATTTTTGACGGTGTTGGGGGTTCGCTCTTCTTCCAAACGAACTACAATTTCACCCAAGGAAGTAATTAAACGAGCGTGCAGCTTGCCATTACCGGGAATATTAATTTCTGGAAAGTTCATTAGATATCCTATTTAACAAGTGCCAGTATTTGACCTATATAAGTTTATCAGCATTCAAGTTACCGCCTTTAGACATGACAAAAAACCTGAAGGAAGGAAACTTAAGCCAACAAATATTTTACTCAGGTAAATTTATCGCTGGATTACGGCTAAAGAATCCTCTAGGGACTAGCTTAAAGCCAACTCGGTGAACAGGCATTACCGGCCAATCTTCCGATCGCGGAATATGAGTTACGCCCATTGTGTACCACAGCACGATATCTTCACCCATCAAGGGTTCATCGTCTGCAATATATTTTGGTAAACCTTGTCCTGCTTGAGTCTGGTTGGGATAATCACCTCCAGCATAGAGTTCAGCAGGTTTATATTTTGTTACCCAGACGTGATGAGTCGCAAATTCTGCCCTTTGACGGATTTTCGAGCCTTCCACTGGAAAAAACATGGAGTTTCCACTAGGCATCAGCATATATCCAGGTGCAGCCCCTAGCGGATTTTTCTTATCGGCACTAACAATCATCCATTCCCGACTGCTTTTCATATCTAAATCGCGCACAGCAGCCGTTTCTTTAGTGAGTGGGGTTTCTGCAACTGCGATCGCATTTCCTAATGGATTTTTCTCATCCATCGGTAAAGCTTTCACGTTCATTTCCATTACAGAATTAGCCTGACCATCGACATCGAAATCCAGGCGGTAGTTGAAAAAGTGTTGGTGATTTACTCCGAAGATATTCTTAGCAATTAGCCGACCATAAGAATTATCCTCAGATTGCTTTTGAGCAGCCGTTCCCTGCGCCAGCACGATACCCGTTAATTCATTTTGGACTTCCAAAGTGCCATCCTGGTGAAAAATCCAATTAATGCTGTAATCATAATTGTCAATGGCCGCAGTCATTGTCATGACTAATTCTCGACTGCGACGGACATCATTGCGCTGGGTGCCATAATCATAATGCTTCCAGAGCATACCGTTATTTCGCTCGTATATGCCGATAACTCCTGGTATGACATAAGGTTCTCCATCGCCATTAGCAAACACAGCATCCACCAAAAGACCATTTTCAGGAATTTCCTTACCTAATTCCATCGTGGTTGCTAGGGAACCAAAATTGTATTCCCCAACATCAAAGGCATTTCTGAATGACCAAGTGGGATCTGGATCGCCGTAAGGCACTACTGTCTCTGATAAACTAGCGCGGTATAAAACTGGTCGGATATTTTCGCCGTCGTTGTATGTGACTTGGTACAGCACCAATCCACTACGAGGATGCATTACATAGCGGAACTTCCAACCTTGCCAGCTAATTTCATTGCCATTGAGCCGGAAACTTGCACCATTTGGTTGCAGAATCTTCAATGCTTTAAGTGGTGAAAGTAATTTACCCAAGGACTTGACATCGTAGTTCCAGTTTTCCTTGGAAAAAGGAACTATCCCCCTATCCACGAAACTAGAAATTTTACCTGTGTTCAAATTGACGGTTCCCAATATTCCTTCAATTGGACTGCCGTAATAATTCCAGCGATCGCTTTCACTCTTGTAGTAGAATAAACCCCGACAAAGACGGTTTCCTGCTGTTTCTTCCTGTTTACTCAGAATTCCTGGCGACCAACAACTTATTTTGACTTGGTTGAAGTCTGTAATTCCCCGCTTTCGCATCGCTGTTTGCCATCGGGGGTCTGATTTAAAAGCTTGAGTTGCCAATTCATATTCTGAAGCGACGATCGCAGGTTGAACAGAGGGTATTTCTTTCCAAGAACTTAAGCTTTTGTTTTTTAGATCAACAATTCCCTCGTAAGTTTTGTTTTGCGATCGCTCATAAATAACCAAAAAAGCTTTTCTTGCGAAAGCTTTACCATGTGTAAATTTTAGAACTTCTTCTTTATCTGGTTCTTGTAAAGCAATCAGTGGAAAAGCTGCCATTTCGCTCAAAGTTTTTTCTTTTTGAATGACCGAAACAGCTGTATTAATTTCTGCCTCTGTTAGCGAAGTGAGAGGATGGGAAATCGCAGGCTGTTGAGCCGTCAATATTCCCATTAATCCAAATGAGAGAGAAATAAAAACAATTATGGCAATAGCTAGCCACAAAAAATGCCTTAGCCGCTTAATCATCTTTCACATTCTTACAAAAGACGTATAGTTATCTATTTCTAAGCCGAAGCTTGAAACCCGATAAATTAAGAAGCTAAAGCCAAATTAATTTGTTAGCGATTAGGGTAATTGGGGACTAATAAAGTTTTTTTCCATGCACCATTCTCTCATTTACGCAGAAACCAAACGGCGTAAAGATTCAGCACGGCGTTTAGCAATAGGGTTATTTGGATCGAACTTTAATGCTTCTTCGTAACTTTGTAACGCCTGAGTAGTTAATTTTTTCTTCTCGTAAGCGTGACCGATATTATTTAACCCTGTTACGTAGTCTGGTTTAGATTTCAGGGCTTCTTTATACTGACGAATTGCGAGGTCATATTGCTCTTGGGTAAAATAAATATAACCCAGCCCGTTGTAAATAGGGGCAATATTTTCTTCTCCCTCTTCTTCGGCAGCTTTCAAAGCTTTTTGAAACAGCGCGATCGCTTGGGAATATAGTTTTTTTTCTGAATAGATACTGGCTAACTCATAATATTCTTGAGTCGTACCCTTTTCTTTCTCTAACTTCTTTCGCAATTTTGCAAAGGAGCCTTCAATCTTGCGAGTTTTGAAAATCTGGCGAAAAACACTCACGGCTGCAATTGTGAGTATAAACACCAAAATTGAGAGATACACAACGGCTAGACTGTTATCCATTGCTGAAAATACAAATATTATAAAGTTTGTTATTTGTGATTTGTGATTTGTCCTTTGTCATTTGTTATTCACTAATGACCAATGACTAATGACTAATGACTAATGACCAATGACCAATGACCAATTTACGGTAAACCCCAATATTGAGAACGTTGCTGGAGCCAACCTTGTTCTAAGTAACGAGCGATCGCTTGATTCACATTTCGTCTTAATTCATCGTACTGCAATCCCTTGGGCATAACTACAGACAAGGGTTCAGTTGATAGTTTAGTTGGCAGTAGCCGATATTGAGGATATTGTTGCACCCAACCGCTCAGAACGCTAGCATCGGCGGCAAAGGCTACGGCGGTATTACTTTCTATTGTCTCTCGCGCTTCGTGATATGAATTTACTCCTACCAACTCGCCGTTTGGCAGATAGAACCGCACTTTAGCAATAGTACTGGAGTTGTTAAGTACGGCAATTTTTTGTTTTGCCAAATCACTCAACTTATTCACAGAGGGATCTTTTGTAACTAATACAGTGCTATCCAAATAGTAGGGAACACTGAAACTAACAATACGGCTGCGTGACTCGGTTGCTGTCACCCTAGCGATCGCAAAATCAACTTTCTTGTCTAAGACAACAGACAGGCGATCGCGATTCGCTACAGGTTGCAATTTGACAGCATCTGCTTTCCCAACTAAGTCAAGTGCTAATCGCTGTGCCAAGTCAATTTCTAAACCTTGCAAATTACCTTTGGCATCTTTAAATCCCAAGGGACGCAAGTTGTCTTTAACAGCAACAGTTAGATAGCCGCGCTGCTGAATTTCTGGCATTTCGGCGGCAGATGCAGTGAATCCTGTCCCCACTATGGAAAAGCAAGATATCCAAAATATCGTGGCGGATAATACCAGATGTAACCGAGTAATTATTTGCCATCTGTTACATCTGTTATACATCCCTTGCCACCTTTATCCTTTAGCTTGATTTGCTAGTTCCGCAACTTTGCCAAAGCTAGCTGGATCGAGGACTGCCAATTGTGCCAACATCTTGCGATTTAGTTGGATATCAGCTTTTTTCAAGTTACCGATCAATTGGCTGTAGCTCAAGCCGTGTTGTCTTGAAGCAGCGTTGATGCGGGTGATCCAAAGGCGACGAAAATCGCGCTTTTTCTTTTTGCGATCGCGGTAGGCACTGCGTAGTGCCTTCATTACTTGTTGGTTGGCAGTTCTAAACAGAGTTGAGTGAGAACCGCGAAAACCTTTAGCTAGTTTGAGAATTTTATTGCGGCGTTTGCGAGCTACATTACCGCGTTTTACCCGAGTCATAACTTATTTCCTGAAGGACTTACAAATATGGGAGCATCAAGCGCACGTTGAGTTCATCACGTTCATGTACAAGTGTGGTCTTGGACATGCTACGTTTTTTGTCGGAAGATTTGTGTTCTAAAAGGTGGCTTTTGCCAGCTTTCCGACGGACGATTTTACCGGTGCCGGTGGCACGGAATCGTTTCGCTGCGGCTTTACGAGTCTTGAGTTTAGGCATGGTATAGCTTTAATTCGACACGATCCATTATTATACTAATAAAATTGTTGTAATGGAAATTAAGTTAGATAGTCCGTTATAAACCAATACGCTTGGGTTAAGGGCGATTGGCAAAATTTTGGGTTTTCGAGACGCGATAAATCGCCGTCTCTACAAGTGTTTTGGTCTTATCTGAACTGTATTGCGTTATAAACCACGTCTACACAATCAAAACCCATGAGGGCGGGTTTAAAACTTTGAATTTTTCCTTAGTCTCGGAGACTGACTTTGCCTGTTTAGCCTTATTCAAGCAATGTGTCACAGGCAATTCCATACGCCTTGGCTTTTTCGGAGCTTTTTGCAGCGATCGCAAACGTCATACCCAACTAATTCAAGATTAGCAAGCAAAGACAATTACGCGCGAGTGTTTTACATAATTACGAATTACGTTAGCGACGCAGGAGCATCATTACGAATTAATTAATTCGCTGCTGTTTGGGCTTCTTGATAAATTATTTCTTGAAATTGAATCATATCTTTTTGCGGATCGGCGTGGCTAACTTTCACCACTATCTGTTCACCTAAGTTAACAGAACGTTTGAAAACCATTGGTAACTGCAAACCTAAATCTTCGATCAAAATTAGGGCCAAGTTGCTGTCTTCTCGCAGCCACATCAATACAGTTACATCCCAAGTTTCCTCTGGATGACGGCGTAAATACTCTAGGGCATAATATCTATTCGTTTGCCGTTCTACCATCGTCACCTCTTGGGTGATGCTGGTGACATTCATCATCACTTCTTTAAGTTGATCTGCGGAAAATGGCAGAACTTCACCGCGCAAATGGGCTTTCAGTTGAAAGTGAGTAAGCAAATCACTGTAGCGGCGGATGGGAGAGGTTGCTTGGGTGTAGGTATCCAAACCTAAACCAGCATGGCGCAGAGGTGTAATGCTCATTTCACTCTTGGGCATACAACGACGCATGGCGCAAGCGCGAACGAATCCAGCTGGAAGTAGCAGTAATTCTTCTTCTGGGGGTAATTCGGGTTGGGGCTGACCGCGAAAGGGTAAAGGTATGTTATGAGCTTTACCATAACGAGCCGCAACTTCACCGGCAACAATCATCATTTCTGCGACTACTTGCCGTGATGGGGAATCGTCCAAAATATCAATGTTGATCTCGTCACCTTTGACTTTGATCATCGCTTCGGGCATTGTGATGCTAATCGCCCCTTGAGCGTAACGCCAAGCTTTGCGCTTCTGTGCCCAACTTGCGATCGCAGCAATTTCTGGTTCTGCCTGTACCCGTAATTGCAGCATTTCATCTACATCTTCGTAGGTGAGACGATAAGTCGGCTTAATGGAACTGGTATGAATGCTGTAATCTTCTACTCCCCCAGTTGTACCTAAAACAATTCCGAAACTGAGGGCGCAACAAACCCGTCCCTGGATCAGACTCATTGGCCCAGTTGCCAATACCTCTGGGAACATCGGAATCATCCCCGTAGGTAAGTAGACTGTACTACCCCGCTTTCTGGCTTCCAAATCTAATTCATCTTCCGGTACTAACCATCTGGTGGGATCGGCGATATGCACCCACAGGCGCTCCCGTCCATCGGGTAGAATTTCCCAACTTAGACCATCGTCGATCTCTGTGGTAGTTTCATCATCAATGGTGTAAACCTTCAGGTGAGTCAGATCAAGGCGGTTTGTATCTGAGTCAATCGGCGGGAAATCCAAACGCTGTTGCGCCACTTCTAACACCTTATTAGGAAATTGAATCGGAATTGAAGAACGACGCAGGAACAAGTTTTCATAAGGACTCCAGCAACCCAAATCTACTAATAGTTGAAAAGCCCCTTGGGGCGTTGTGGGCCGTCCCAGCATAGTCATAGTTTCTAATACTGGAGCGCTTGGTGGGTAAGCGCGAGCTAAGGAGTCATAATTAACTCCCGTCCGTACTGTGTCAGCAAGCAACGCTGCGTATTTTTCTAGTCCTTCTAGACGCTGGCGATCGTGGCGCTGCCATTCTACTGCTTCACCTTTGAGCGCCTGCTCAACACGAGTTAAAAATTCCTGCTGTCCTTTAGCTTTTAATGCCTCTACTTCCATCTGGTGCTTGCGTTCTGCCACCTGAGCAGCAGTTCGAGGCTCGTAAGCATCTCCTTTTTGCTTGAAATAAAGTTTGTCGTCTGATAACAAGCAATAGGCGGCGTAACAATGAGGCGCGGCTGATTCCGAAAATAAGAGATTCGCCATCAGGTCTGGGGTGATTGTTTCCCCATCTTCAACCAGTATTTCCCAAGCTACCTCTAAGCTAGATGGGTCTAAATAAGGGTTGACTTGCTCTAAAAAGCTCGCGATCTCAGAGGGCTTGTAAGTTTGTCCGGTAACTGTATAAGTTATTTGTCTAGGCGCGAGGCTGTGGGATTGACCACGTTCGTCTACCACAAACCAGCGGGTTTTACCGTCTGGACGTTCTACGATCCCCAGACGGCGATCGCCTTGAACCCTAAATTCAACTAGCGTGCCCTTCTCCACAACTCTCGCGCTCTAATAATTTTAGATTTTGCTTCCAACTTTGGTGCGCTTACAGCGCAACTTGGATTTTGGTGAAGCAGCGCGGTCTTGGGGTTTCCCCCATGAGCGACTGCTGAACCCGAAGGGATTTTATAACTGGATGTTTATTAAATCCTAAATCCAACAATTTTTTATGCAGCAATTTATTTTACACTCTCTGATTCAGATTTGAGATTTTGGACTCAGAAAGACAAAGCCAGATGTTTATTTAAATGCAGCTTCCCTTTATAATCCAAAATCTAAAATTCTAAATCCCAAATTGCTCTAACCTTCCGCATTGATAAATGGCAACAAGGCCACAATCCGCGAACGTTTAATTGCTAATGTCAACTCTCGCTGTTGCTGAGACGTAAGCCCAGTAATCCGCCGTGGCAGTATTTTACCCCGCTCGGTGACAAATTTACGCAATAAATCAACATCTTTATAATCGATTGGTTCTCCTGGCTTGATCGGAGAAAGACGACGACGGAAATAACTCATCTCTACTTAATTTCCTTGTGAACGGTATGTTTGTTGCAGTGGGTGCAGAACTTTTTCAGTTCTAACCTGTTGGTGGTGTTGCGGCGATTCTTAGTACTGGTATAACGTGAAACACCAGCAGAACGCTTATCTGAATTTGTCCGGCACTCAGTACACTCTAGTGTGATAATAATGCGGGCACCTTTACTCTTAGCCATAATCTTACAAACAGTGAAGCCTGAAGAGAATTAACACAAATGACTATCTTCTCACATTCCGCCGCATATTTTCAACTAATCTTTTAACTTTTATATCAAGTGAGTAGCCACGACGCGACGAAACAATGAAAGTTCCACAATAGCGATCGTGTAAAGCCTGCCGCATCTGGGTATCAGAGAAGGCAGTCCCACAATCAATTGCCAGGGGAAGTACTAGCAGTATAGCAGTGGGATTGGCTCTAATATTACTCAGGGCAATTGACACCAAAAGCGCACCCAAGCCGATGATCGATTCTCGTTTCACCAGCGAGAGCAAATCTGGAATTCTGCCCACTACTTCACCATCTTCGACTTCCAACACCTTTAAATCGAACGCCCAACGCCCTAAACTTTGCCCTTGATTGTTGTATACCACCAACACCCGCAAAATCAGCCAAAATATTACAAAAACTAGGATTTGCACAAATTGAATCCCAATATCGCCGCCTCCTAGTAGGGAACTGACTAACCAGACACCAAGGAAATCAAGCCCTAATGCCATACCTCGCCGCCCAATTTCAGCCTTGGGATAGTGTTTTTGGGGAAGTCGTTCGATAGTCATACACAATAGGTATTTTTATTTAGGGGTTGGAGAATAATGATTGCTGCTGTTTTTTATATTAAGGTGATGACTTGGGTTTGGCCTTTAAACCCTTACACAGAAAAATTTCATAATTAGGGCGTTCATGTTGCCCATTCCACAAGAGTCTGTTTTTGGTAAATATTGTATTGTTTTGTTGTAAAACCTATTTGGAGGTTGTATCTATGACAAATCTGTTCGCTAAAAAAGCTATTGGGATGGTGGCGACTACTGCTTTAGTATTAGCGATCGCTATAACCACTCACAATCTAGCTGATGCTGCTGAGTTCAACTTTAACTGGAAGGGAGACACGGGTTATTCAGCTAAAGGTTCATTTAACTACGACACAACAACTGCTCCAAGCGTCATTTCTGAAGCAGGTTTGGGAGCTACGAAGAACTTGCAGTCTCTCTCAATTTCCTTCTTCGATCCATTTAGTACTCTGATTAATAGTTTCACTCCAGTACTTGGTAGTGTATCTAACTACAGCTTTTTGAGATTTAACTTTGATAATACTACCCAGCAAATCTTTGGCCCCTTTGATGTTGGTAAGGATGATGAACTTCCTGGCGACACCTGGCTTAATAATAATCTCGCACTCATTGATGAAGGTTTTAGCAATGAGGTTCTAGCTAAAGAATTTGGTTTTAACAATAGAGATGCAGCAGGCATAAAGCAAATCCTAGATTTAAGTAACAATTCCGTTCAGGTATCCAAAGTTCCTGAAGGAAGCATAATTATCGGTTTACTAGCAGTGTGTAGTTTGGGATTGACTGCTCATAGAAATCTCTCCAGAGCTAATCAAGAGTAGACTCAGTGCTACTTTACAGAGATAAAGTAAAAAGTCGGAGGCGATCGCTATGGTATCAGTCAGCGATGCACAAGCAATTATTTTAAATTTAGTACAACCGTTAGATTGTCAACGGGATACAGAAGTTGTAGATTTATTGGCAGCCGATAGCCGGATTTTGGCAATGCCTGTCACCAGTCCGCTAGATTTTCCCCATTGGGATAATTCGGCAATGGATGGTTACGCAGTTCGGTACGAAGATGTGCAGCACTCTAGCGCTCAACAACCAGCCATTTTAGAAATTGTTGAAGATATTCCGGCTGGGTATCAACCTAAGTCTAGGATTCAATCAGGA
Organism: Nostoc sp. UIC 10630; assembly: GCF_010747425.1. Lineage (NCBI taxonomy): Bacteria > Bacillati > Cyanobacteriota > Cyanophyceae > Nostocales > Nostocaceae > Nostoc > Nostoc sp. UIC 10630. The sequence continues at coordinate 15,417 of NZ_JAAGOG010000077.1, read as the reverse complement.
GAAGCCGCGCGGATTTTCACAGGTGCGGTGATTCCAGCAGGTGCGGATACCATAGTCATACAAGAGAGGACACGCCGCGAGGAAAACCGCGTATTTATCCTGGCTGCGCCACAACCGCAAGAATTTGTCAGACACAAAGCATCTTTTTACCAAGCTGGAACACAACTGTTACCAGCCGGAATTAAGTTAAATGCCTCAGAAATAGCTGTATTGGCGGCAGCACAATGTCCACAATTAAATGTTTACCGCCGTCCGCGTGTGGCAATTTTTTCTACTGGTGATGAGTTGGTGACAGTTGATCAACCGTTACAACCAGGGCAAATTGTGGATTCAAATCAGTATGCGATCGCAGCTTTGGTAAAGGAGAGTGGCGCAGAACCAATACTGTTAGGCATTGTGAAGGATGATCCAGTTGTTCTGGAGAAAGTTATTGCCCATGCCGTGGCGATCGCTGATATAGTTCTCTCTTCTGGTGGTGTCTCAGTGGGAGATTATGACTATGTTGACAAAATTATAGAGTCTCTAAAAGCAAAAATCCACATTCGATCTGTGGAAATGAGACCAGGGAAACCCCTTACTGTCGCTACTTTTCCCAGTAGAGACGCGATTAATCGCGTCTCTACAAGCTCCCGTTCGGCTACGCTCACGGCAAGCCCACTTTACTTTGGTTTGCCAGGAAACCCTGCAGCTGTGTTGGTGACATTTTGGCGGTTTGTGCTACCAGCAATCAAGAAACTTTCGGGAATTACTGAAGGTTGCGAACCAGTGTTTTTGAAAGTGCGATCGCATGATGAATTGCGATCTGATGGCAAGCGGGAAACTTACCTTTGGGGTAAATTGCATTTAATTGATGGAGTTTATGAATTTCACAAAGCTGGTGGTAGTCACAGTTCTGGAAATTTAATTAATTTGGCTCAAACTAATGCTTTAGCTGTTCTTCCGGTGGGTAAAACATTCATTTACCCACAAGAAGAAGTGCAAGTTTTACAGCTTAGTAATAGTTAATGGGGAGTAGGGAGGCAGGCAATACTTTTCGGTTAAGGGGGAAAGGGAAAGGTTTGAATTTCCCTTTCCCCATTGCCCTTTAACCTTTCCCCATACCAAAAGAGAGATTATTGGGTTTAACCGAAAAGTATTGGGGAGGCAGGGAACAAGGGAGAAGAGTTTTCCCCTCTACCTCTTTTGAATGCCCAATCTTAAAATAACTGCTCAAAAGCTTCAATCAGACTGTTAACTTCCTCAAGGGTGTTGTAATGTACCATACTCACCCGGACTATTCCACCTTGTGAGGCTAACCCCAAGTATTCAATAAGCCGTTTAGCGTAAAAGTCTCCGTAGCGAATCCCAATGTAATGTTGGTCAATTTTTGCGGGAATGGTTGAGCTATTCATTCCATCTACTACAAAAGATATAGTCGGTACACGGCATTGACGGTCAGCATTTGGTTGGCCAATTACTCGGACATTAGGCTTGCTGTTGAGGTAGCTTAGGAGGCGATCGCTAAGTTCTTCTTCATGTATGCTAATTAAATCAAACGCTTGCACCATCTGACTTCTCAAATCAGGTGCAGTTTTATCGCCGTAGTGCAGTTGTGCTAATTCACTTAAATAATCACATAAGCCTAACATTCCATAACTTAATTCAAAATTGACATTCCCTAACTGAAATTTATAAGGTATATCTGTCTGTTGAATAAAATAATGATTAAGTCCGGGCAATCTTAATAAATGTTCTTCTTTGCCATAAAGTAAGGCATGGTGTGGCCCGTAGACTTTATAACAACTCAAAGCATAAAAATCAACATCCAAATCTTGCACATCAACTAATCTATGGGGTGCATAAGCTACACCATCTACACAAATCATCGCGTTGCGATCGTGTACAAATGTAGCAATTTCTTTGATTTGGTTAATAGTTCCCAAAACATTAGACGCATGAGTCAAAGTTACTAATTTGGTGCGCTGACTCATCAATGCTTCTAAATCTGCTAAATGAAGTTCTAAGGTATCTGGGCGAATTTGCCATACTTTAACCTTAATTTCTTGTTTTTCCAAAGCCACCCAAGCACCAATATTGGCTTCATGGTCACAATTAGTAACAATAATCTCATCACCAGATGTAAAGGTTTGACCTAGACAAATTGAGAGAACTTTCAACATCATTGTCGTAGATGGGCCCATCACTACTTCTTTAGAAGAATTGGCATTAATCAAAGTAGCCATTCCCCTAGTTGCTAAAGCCAATCTTTCTCCCGCAAATTGAGAAACCGCATAAGAAGCTCCCAACTGGACATCGGAACTTAGGAGAAATTCGCTAATTCTATCTACTACTTTTTTTAGAGTTTGTGAACCGCCAGCATTATCAAAAAAAGTCCATTCACTAGCTAGCGCAGGAAAATATTGACGAACTTTATCAAGATTCAAAAGCATAGTATAAGTTTTGTAGAGAATGTTATTTACCCTAACCTACGTTTTGGCAAGTAGCCCAAAGAGTATCTACATCTGCTATTTACAGCTTCTTATATTAGCGTTATTGCTCTGCAAAAATCTCTCTTGGGGGGGTATACTGGGAAACTCAAAGAGTATCTTACTGAGATATCTAAGTTCCAGCAAGAGTTAATGTCTTGATTCTTCACAATTCTCGCCAATTTATTTGATAAGTTTGAGGTAGAGTCAAAGAAACCATTGTTTTGATTCTTAATTCCTTGATTGAAAATAAAGGAACGACCTATGAACACTACGGTTAAATACGACATCGAAGTTATCAAGGAAGAAGCACTTCAACTTGTTAAAAAAAGACTTGTTAACCGTCAGCAGACGATTTATACCCTATGTAAATATATTCCTCATCGTGACTGGGTTAATTTTGAACTTGAGTTAGAAAAAAACGAATTTCTACTCAGAGATAGAATTATCGACCTACTCAATCATGAATCTTGGGAAGATGATACAGGCTGCATCTAGAAGCAGTGCCCCATTAGCAGTATCCCGATAAAATCAAAATTAAAAATTCATTTTTCATGCATTTAAAACCCTCGAGTTAAGTCGGGGGTTTTAAACAAGATAGGACTTACACAAAACTACACATGGTAGGGACAATACCCTGCGGGTTCGCTGAAAGCGTTCTCGTAAGAGTAGCCGCTCCGCATCTACATGAATTGCCCCTACCAGAGAATCAGGGTTTTGACTATTGTTTGCGTAAGTCCTAGAAGAAATTATTGAAGTCAACAATAAATCTTAATGAATGGGTTAGGTGCTGGAAAATAGCAGAGAACCAGTGCTAGCGTTACAAATTACGAATTGTTAATGGCTGATTAGAGGCAAGGCATCTATTAGCCATTCCTATGTAGAGGCGATAAATGAGATAACAATCGAAAATCAAGCTTTTTTAGACTTGATATTTCTAGCCGTGTCAGTTAATACCTCATGGTTGAACTATAGCCTTACACTTTATGACAATTACTTGCCCAATTATTGAGAGCTGAATTATACCAAAACGATCACGGTAAGTTCAGATTAGGCAGATAAATCTTGTAGCCCTATCCATTCTTTGATAGGTTGCCATTGGCTTGCGTAAACAGTATTATTTTTACATTTTTCTTTTTGAGGCTTCCTAGGTATTTTCCCTATGACAGCTTCGGTGAATAAACTGGATTCGTTCAGCTTATAAACTGGCATTTCTTGCCAGCAGTGGCGACAAAACCAGTAACTATCTGCACCGCGTATATGTTCTAAAAGTAAGCTTGAACAGCAAGGACAGTAATTCATATTTTCTCAAACCTGTTAATAAAAGTGTTATTGCAAATCAGAGTAGTCATTTGACAAGCACGTAGATATTTAAAACAACTTGTTTATATTTTGACTATAGTTTAAAAAAATGAGGAACTTGTGAAGAAATTTAAGATACTTAATATTTTTGCAATATTTATACATACTTTTTAAGTAATAACTTTAGGCTATTGAGAAATTCTCTAATTATCTGGACTTAAGAGCAGCCTCAATACTTGTCGGGTTTTGGGGAAAAGGGGAAAGGGAAAAGGGAAAGAAAAAACCTTTAACCCTTCCCCTTTAACCTTTTCCCCAAACCCAATTCTGAGTTCAAAATCCAAAACCCGAGTAGTATTGAGAACAGCCTTACTGGTGGCGTGCAACTCGCTATGATTGAATAAAAATGTCAAACCCTTTTCCTTTAAGGCTTCTGTCTCTTGAAAGTGTGGCTGGAGCCTTATCAATAAAAGCCAAAAGTACAAATGTTCGGGAGCAAGGTTTTAATCTTTACACTCTTCAATTAATTTCAAATATTTCATACTCATAAGACTACCAAGACCATCAATTAGGGTAATCTCTTGAGATAGATGATCTGCTATCTCTAATTTGACAATAGAATGAGTTTAGCAATTCTAAAATTCTATCTACTTCCTGGTTTAGTTACTAACTTGTATCGTATCGCCTGTGTTAGGTCTTGTAAGGTTTACAGGGCAAATAGTTGATTTATTAGCAATTGCAGCAGAATAATTATTGATTTTCAACAATTTACTTACTCTAGCTTTTATTATTTCGTACTGATATCGAAAAGATCATTAGAATTGACGAATTAACTATGCGATTCAACGATCCTCTGATTAACATACCTAGTTTAACTAATGTTATTAATCGTTCTCCCTTAACGATTAGCATTGATAGTTTTGTAGTCGAAGCTATTGCCTTAATGAGTCAAGAAATAGCTAACAATTATGCACCTATTAGTTTAAATTCATTAGATTTAGGCTTGAGAACTCAACCACTAACTAGTTGCATCTTCGTTTTGGAGGCAGGAAGATTATTAGGTATTTTTACAGGAAAGGACGTAATCAAACTCATAGCTTCTGGAGTAGACTTCTCTACGCTGACAATGGCTGAAGTGATGACGCAGCCAGTAGTTACCCTTAGACAATCAGATTCTAATGATATTTTCATTGCCTTGTCATTATTGCGTCAGCATCAGACTGACTATTTGCCCGTTTTGGACGATCGCGGGCAATTACTAGGAATCATTACCCAGACTAGCCTGCTACAAGCATTTGACTTGGTAAAAATGATTGGGGTCGTTGAAGGCTTGCAAGAATATTTACAAAAACCCACAGATGAATTCAGGCGGGTTAATCAGCCAATTGAGATAGAGCAAGTCCGCAGCCAAACTCAAAATCACTTAAAATTATGGGTTGAGGCACAATCGGCTGAAATCATGCAAGTTAATCAGGAACTTCAGCTAGCTCTCGAAGAACTCCAAGTAGTGGAAGAAGAACTACGCGAACAAAACGAAGAGTTGTCTCTTGCCCGTGAGCTAGTAGAATTGGAGCGCCAACGTTACCAGGATTTGTTTGAATTTGCTCCAGATGGTTATTTGGTAACTGATGTAGCAGGGATTATCCAAGAGGCTAATCGAGCGGCAGCAACCATGCTGGCTGTCCGGCAAAAATATTTACGAAACAAACCATTAATTTTATTTATTGCTCATCAAGACCGTCAGGCTTTTAACGCCCAACTAAATAATTCGCAGCAGTTACAGGAGTGGGAAATTTCCCTAAAACCACGCGGGGGTAAAGCTTTTCCGGCTAGCGTTAGAGTTGCTGCCATGTATGATTCAGAAGGGGATCTTGTTGGCTGGCGCTGGTTACTTTGCGATATTCGCGAACGTCAACAGACAAAGGAAGCACTGCGCCAAGCTTACGAGGAGTTAGAACAACGAGTGGTGGAACGGACAGCAGAACTTGCCATGTCCAACGTTTTGTTGCGACAAGAAATTACCGATCGCCAACGCGCAGAACTTGCATTAAGGCAAAGCGAAAACCTCTATCGCCAACTTGTGGAAAGTCAAATTGACATAGTTATCCGCATTGATTTGCAGGGGCAGATTACCTTCGCTAACATGGCTGCCTGTCAAACCTTCGACTGGAAACAAGATGAGTATCATGGTCAGTCATTTTGGCAATTTTTTCACCCAGATGACTTGCCTCAAGTGATGGAGAATATCACAGCTTTAGGATCTTCATCCCAACCCTTGACTAATTTTGAGCAACTGATATTTACAGTTAAAGGTATTCGTTGGTTTCAATGGAATGCGATCGCAATTCATGATGACAAAGGAGAAGCTGTTGAAATCCAAACGGTAGGCAGAGATATTACCGAACAGCAAGCCGCGTTACACCAACGCCAACTTGCCGAAGCCGCATTACACCAAAGCGAGGAGAAATTTCGCACTTTTGCCGAAAATACCCATGCAGTCATCTGGATTGCCAGCCCAGATTCATTCCGAACCTTGTACGTTAGTCCTGCTTATGAAAAAATTTGGGGTCGCTCTTGCCAAAGTCTATTGGAGCAGCCTGAGTCCTGGATAGACAACGTTTATCCAGACGATCGCGAGCTAACCGCCAAAGCAGCAAAGCAACAACTTAGTGGTGAGGCAGCTTCAGCAGAATACCGAATTTTGCGACCTGATGGATCGGTACGCTGGATTTGGGATCGGAGCTTTACTGTTTATGATGACCAAAGAGAAGTTCAGTTTTATGGTGGCATCGCCGAAGATATCACCGAGCGTAAATTGGCCGAAGAGTCATTGCGAGAAAGTGAAGCGCGATTGAGTTTAGCTACCGAAGCAGCCCAAATGGGCATCTGGGATCGGAACCTGATCACCAATACTTGTATTTGGTCTGCCAATATGGGGCCACTTTATGGTCTACCGAGCAACACCTTGTGTCCAAGCCTTGAAGATTATTTCAATTTAATCCATCCAGAAGACCGGGAATCTGTGGCTGTGAATATAGCTCGGATGATTGCGGAAGGACAGGGATCTATAGAGTATCGGATTATCTGGTCCGACGGCAGCCTACACTGGTTAAACTGCAAAGGTCAGACTTACTATAACGAAATTGGTCAGCCGATTCGGATGATCGGCACAAATAGGGATGTCACTGAGCGCAAGCTGGCGGAACAAAAAATTTCCGAACAAGCCGCTCTACTTGATATAGCCACCGATGCCATATTAGTTAGAGATTTCCAATCTCAAATATTAGTTTGGAATAAAGGTGCAGAGAGGATGTATGGTTGGCTCTCTAGAGAGGTTATAGGAAAAGACCTCCGGAAAATTTTGTACCCAGCAGGAACCCAGCACCAACTGGAAGTACCGCTAAAAAGTGTAATTGAGAGTGGCTCGTGGCAAGGTGAGTTATTTAAAGTGACAAAATCCGGTAAAGAAATTGTTGTGCAAAGCCGATGGACATTGATGCGCGATCCTGAAGGAAAACCTAAATCTATCCTGAGTGTTGACACTGACATCACCGAAAAGAAACAACTTGAAGAACAGTTCTTTCGCGCTCAAAGATTGGAGAGTATTGGTATCCTTGCAGGTGGTATTGCCCACGACTTAAACAATATATTGACACCAATTTTGGCAGCAGCCCAATTGATACAAGGAAAATTTTTCCAAGACGAAGAGCGGTTTGGGCAACTGCTAGCACTTGTAGAAAGCAATGCCCAACGTGGAGCAGCTTTGGTGAAGCAAGTCTTGTCATTTGCACGAGGATATAAAGGAGAGCGGATAATTATCCAAGTTAAGTATCTGATTTCAGAAATTATCCAAATCGTTAAAGAAACATTTCCCAAATCTATTGAATTGTCCACGATTATCCCAGAAGACACTTGGCCTATCACTGGGGACATCACACAGCTGCATCAAGTGTTGATGAATCTGGTAGTAAATGCCCGCGATGCTTTACCAGATGGTGGCAAGATCACAATTTCTGTAGAAAATAAGTTTATTGATGAAGCTTACACCAGAATGAATCTCGATGCCCAAGTTGGGTATTACATTATGATTACCGTTGCCGATAACGGAGTTGGGATACCGCCAGAAATATTAAATAGAATTTTTGAGCCATTTTTCACTACAAAAGAAGTCAACACAGGTACAGGACTCGGACTTTCAACAGTGTTAGGCATCATTAAAAGCCATGCCGGTTTTATCAAAGTGTCTACTAATGTTGGTAAAGGCAGCAAATTTGACCTGTTTTTACCAGCAGTGGAAGCAACTGAAGCGTTCAATATAGAAGACCTGGATGTCCTTCCAGGAGAGAGAGAATTGATCTTAGTTGTAGACGATGAAGCTCAAATTAGAGAAATTACTGCAATCATTTTAGAAAACTATAACTATAGGATAGTAGCTGCCAGCAATGGCATAGAAGCGATCGCACTCTATGCCCAATACAAGCATCAAATCAATGCCGTGTTGATGGATATAATGATGCCGGAGATGGACGGAATCACCGCTATTCGCACCCTGCAAAAAATGAACAACCAGGTTAAAATTATTGCCTGTAGCGGACTGAACTCGATGGAAATCTTTGCTCAAGCTTCTGATGCTAATGTGAAAGCAGTTTTATCAAAACCCTATACGGCCAGAGAATTATTGAAAAGTTTACACAACTTATTTAGAAGCAGTGCTGAGTTATGAGCTAGGAGTAGGTATTGTGTATTGGTAAGAATTAATTCCCAATGCAATACTGCTCGATTAAGAATTTTTAACTCGGAATTGGGTTTGGGGAAAAGGTTAAAAGGTAAAGGTTAAAGGTTTTTTCTTTCCCCTTTCCCCTTTTCCCCAAAACCCGACAAGTATTGATTCCCAATGCCCTATCCCTCACAAGTTCCTCAAATTGTTTTCTTAAATTTAGAGGGTGGCCAACATTGATAAAATGGGATAAATGTAGCTAATGAATATTGTTAGGAAGATTAACGATCAGTTAGCGATCGCCGGACAAATTACACTAGACCAGCTCAAACAAATAGCTGATGAGGGTTATAAGTCTGTATTGAACTTACGTTTACCTGATGAAACAGGCTTGTTAGCTGACGAACAGGAGAAGACTGAGTTTTTGGGATTATACTACGTTAACTTCCCAACCAAAACTGAAGACATTAATCATCAAAGTATGCTCCAGATATATAAAACGATCGCTGAATTACCCAAACCGACTCTGATACATTGTGATAATTCAATTCGTTCCGCCGCAATAGTATTGTTGTATATCGCTATCAAACAGGGCATAACTTTTGAAAAAGCCCTGCAAAAAGTTATTACTTTAGGCTTAATATAATTATAAATTAAATTTATTTTTAATATAATAAAGAATTCAGGATTAAGAATTAATAATTAATTCGGTGCAAAAACCCTCACATCGCTAGCGCTACACTATCAGTGATGGATCGGAATTCTCTATTTTCTTGATTCCTATAGCGGTTCTCGAATGGAAGCAATACAGTTTGACCTCTCTCCTTTTAGGCTACGGTGTAGACACAAGTCAAATTACCCCTCTCAATCCCCCCAATGGATTGGGGGGAAGTCGGAAATCTAGTTCCCTCGCCTTTCCAAGGGGAGGGTTAGGGTGGGGTAAAAACCACTAGAGCTAGTCACAGAAGATTTGATATTTGCTTGGCTCTGATTTGTTGTAGATGTAGACGAATTTGAAACCTGGCTATTGTCTTTAATTAAACGGCTGTAAGTTCGTTGGGGAATAAAGTGGAGTGGATTGTAACCAACGAAACGCAAAATTAGTACACAAGCCCAGGAATATCTACCATCACTAATGGCTTCCATAACTTGCTCTAATTGTTCTGGACTAATGGCTTTGTGAAAATTTTTCCCAGAAGAAGAAATGTGGTAGTTCATAGCTAACCTGATGTAACTTATCTAAATCGAGGTGTATCAGTTTATGCCACCATAAGCTGTTGCTGGAATTGGGCTGAGTAGTATGTCTGCAATACAACGACGACGGATGATAATTTTAGCAGTGACTGTTTTACCAGCCTTTAATCTGCTTACATTTGGTTTGATTATGCTAAAACTTGCTGGATTTAACTTATTTATGGAGTAATTTTCTACTAGCGATCGCTCAAATTTGGCTGTATTGCTTGACCGAGAATAGTGTTTTATGCTTGATTGAGAACTAACTACTATACATAGAATAATCTGTCTTTGCTGTTACTCCAGCCAAATTGACAGTTTTTTGAATTGGGCATTGGGCAAAACAGTTCCGTTAGCGGATAGCTAAGGTTTAGCCCGTGAAGCGTTAGGAGTTACGAATTCTCCCCTTCCCCCTGCTCCCTCATCCCATAGATTTGAAGTCCTCGCAAGGTTTCATCCCATAGCTAGACGCGCGTGGTCTTTATAGTTACCTACTATTAGGTGGGAAATGTACCTCACGGAACCGGAGACTGGAGAAAAGAATGAGGTCGTGGACTAGCTAAAGTTTTGGAATTCGTCATCATGTATGAACTAGTTCAAGCTGTCTTCAACGGTGATGAAAAAACTGCTCTGCATCAGTTAATTTATACGTTGAGTGCTTCAGGTAAGGGTTATTTTCTGAGAAATGAGATTTTGCAAGCTTTTGCCGATTACTGTCATGAATCCCAAAAGCCAGCCTATTTTTACCACTCTTCTTGTATTGGCAAACTGATACAGTACACTCACGAAATAATTATTGAACAAGAAAGTACCTGGTTCGTGATTCGGCCCAAGATTGCTAACCAGGAAGTTTGGCGATTGACAGCCAATTTAGATAGCTTCGAGCAGATGACGCAACAAGCGCTGCTAGATGTAAGAGATCGCTTAGTCAACCGCTACCAACCCGGTATCCTCGAAATCGACCTTCACCCCTTTTACGAGGATTCTCCAAGAATCGACGACCCGAGAAATATTGGTCAAGGTTTAGCCTACCTTAACCGTTACCTGTGTAATCAATTGTTGACTGACCCTGAATATTGGGTAGAAATGCTGTTTCAAGCATTACAGGGGCTACAACATGATGGGATTCGGCTGCTGTTGAGCGATCGCATTCCCTCCGGTATTCATTTAGCCAAACAAATTAAGCTAGCGCTCAAATTACTGAATGAGCGATCGCCTGATGAACCTTATGAAAAATTCCGCTTAGACCTCCAAGAACTCGGCTTTGAGCCAGGTTGGGGTAACACTGCGGCGCGAGTCTCCGAAACCCTAGAACTCCTCGACCGACTCATTTACTCTCCAGAACCGGGCATATTAGAAGCATTTGTGGCCCGCGTCCCCGCCGTTTTTCGCGTCGTCCTCATTTCCATCCACGGCTGGGTTGGACAGGAAGATGTTGTCGGAAGAGATGAAACACTCAGTCAAGTTATCTACGTTCTCGAACAAGCTCGCAGCTTAGAAAACGAACTGCGCGAACAAATCAAACTCGCTGGACTAGACCAGCTAGGTATCAAACCCCATGTAATTATTCTCACCCGACTAATTCCTAACTGTGAAGGGACATTTTGTTACCTGCCCCTAGAAAAAGTCGAAGATACTGAAAATGCTTGGATATTGCGCGTTCCTTTTGGTGAATTCAATCCAGAAATTACTAACAATTGGATTTCTAAATTTGACATTTGGCCTTATTTAGAACAATTTGCTTTAGATGCAGAAAAAGAATTACTAACTCAATTCAAAGGTAAACCTAATCTTCTTGTTGGCAATTACAGCGACGGTAACTTAGTGGCTTCTCTTTTATCTCGCCGGATGAAAGTTACTCAGTGCAATATTGCCCATTCTTTAGAAAAGCCTAAGTATCTATTTAGTAATTTATATTGGCAAGATTTAGAAAATCAATACCACTTTTCGGCACAATTCACTGCTGATTTAATTAGCATGAATGCAGCCGACTTCATCATCACATCCTCCTATCAAGAAATTGTCGGCACACCAGACACTATAGGTCAATACGAATCGTATAAATGCTTTACTATGCCGCAGTTGTATCACGTAGTTGATGGGATTGATTTGTTTAGTCCCAAATTCAACTTAGTACCACCGGGAGTAAATGAAAGTATTTTCTTTCCCTATAGTCAGAAAGAAAACCGAGATTCTAACCTTTGTACAGAAATTCACGACCTACTCTTTATCCGCGAAGATCCCCAAATATTGGGTCATTTAGATAGCCCTAATAAGCGACCAATCTTTTCCGTTAGTTCCATCAGTTCAATCAAAAACCTTGCGGGATTAGCTGAGTGCTTTGGTCAAAGTCAGAGGTTGCAAGAGCATTGTAACTTGATCCTCTTGAGTAGTAAACTGCATCCTGATGAAGCTACAAACCCAGAAGAAGCAGAAGAAATCCAAAAACTCCACAATATTATTGATCAATATCATCTCCATAGTAAGATTCGCTGGCTGGGGATGCGTATTCCTAGCAGCAGCCTTGGCGAAGCCTACCGAGTAGTTGCAGATTGTCAGGGGATTTCTGTCCACTTTGCCCGCTTTGAATCCTTTGGGCGGAGCATTTTAGAAGCAATGATTTCTGGCTTGCCAACTTTCGCAACTCAATTTGGCGGTTCTTTAGAAATTATCGAAAACCAAGAGGAAGAATTTAATGTTAATCCTACAGATTTGGTAGAAACAGCAAAGAAAATTTTAGATTTTATTGAACAATGCAATACTCATCCTGAACATTGGTACGAAGTCTCAGAATGGATGAGTCAGCGAGTTCATAACCGATACAATTGGCATTTACATAGTAATCAATTACTACTACTGGCAAAAATGTTTACTTTTTGGAACTTTGTTGCACCAGAAAATAACGATGCCAGAGATCGCTATATGGAAACATTATTCCATCTCATTTATAAACCTAGAGCTGAAAAGATTTTAGAAAAGCACATGGGGGCTAATTCGTAATTCGTAATTCGTAATTGTGACTGGATGGGGATTTTGAGTCTATGAGGAGGTGTTATACCAATTTTTTATGAAGCTGCATATAATTCGATCCCCCCTAGCCCACGCCAGTCGCTCCACTTGGGGAGACCCCAGACGCTCGATGACTCGCTACCGCGCAGCGTCTCGCAGAGAAGACCGCGCTGGCTCCCCTTAATAAGGGGGGAACCAGAAAAACATCTATCAAAGTCCCCCAATTTATCGGGGGATTTAGGGGGATCAAGATATATGCAACTTCACATTAAATTGGTATTAGAACTTGAAGCATTAGGCTCAAAGACTTATTCATCCACCTCTGAATCAAATTTCCCAATTCCCCATTTCCCATTTCCCATTCCCCATTCCCCATTCCCTATTCCCTACTCCCCACTTTATGCAAACAAAAGACCATTCTCGCCATTTTATTTACACAGACTGGATATTAATCGAAACCCAGTTTGATCCTGACCAATTACAATCTAAAGAAACCGTCTTTACAATCGGCAATGGATACTTGGGAACTAGAGGTAGTTTTGAGGAAGGGTATCCTCATTCATTACCAGCTACTTTTATCAACGGTGTCTACGACGATGTGCCGGTAGTGTACACGGAACTAGTAAATTGCCCTGACTGGCTACCCTTGATAGTAATTGTGAATGGCGATCGCTTCCGTCTCGATCAAGGTGAGGTATTGAGCTATGATCGCCAACTCGATCTCCGTCAGGGATTAGTCATTCGGGCTTTGCGTTGGCGTTCTCCTAGTGGAAACACCATAGACATCAGCTTTGAACGCTTTGCCAGTCTCGCAGATCCGCACGTGTTGGCGCTACGCTGCCATTTAACGCCAATAGATTTTGATGGGTTAATCGAAATTCAAGCTAGTATCAACGGCTATCCTGAAAATCAGGGTTTTAATCACTGGGAAGGACTAGATCAGGGTAAAACTGACCAGGGAATTTGGTTACAACGCCGCACCCGCCACTCCCGAATTGAACTTGGGATGGGAGCTAAGGTGACAATCTTAGGCGCTGAAGCATCTTTGCAAGTCAATACCGCACCTGGTTATCCAACCTTAAGCAGTAACTTCTTAGCTAAGGCGCAACAGACTGTAACAGTAGAAAAATTAGTGACAGTTTTTACCTCACAGGAGATTGATACCCCAGTCTCAGCCGCTCAAGAAAAACTCGCCCACCTGCCAGACTACCCAACCCTACAAAAAGCCAATCAGCAGGCATGGGATAAGGTTTGGCAGCAAAGTGACATCCTAATTGAGGGGGATAGCACAGCTGCTTTTGCTGTTCGCTACAATGTGTTTCAGCTGCTGATTGCTGGCGCACGCAATGATGATAGGGTGAGCATTCCTGCTAAAACACTTTCGGGGTTTGGCTATCGCGGTCATATATTTTGGGATACAGAAATTTTTATGCTGCCCCTATTTATATTTACCCAGCCAGTGATCGCTCGAAACTTACTCAGTTATCGTTGGCACACCTTACCAGGAGCTAGACGCAAAGCGGTCCATTACGGCTATAAAGGGGCAATGTTTGCCTGGGAAAGTGCTGATACTGGAGATGAAGTAACACCACGTTGGGCACTCGGAAATGATTTTTATGGTGAAGATGTGCGGATTTGGTGCCGCGATCGCGAAATTCATATCAATGCAGATATTCCCTACGCCGCTTGGAATTATTGGCAAACCACTGGTGATGATGAGTGGATGCAAAAGTGCGGCGCAGAGATCATCTTAGATACTGCTATCTTCTGGGCGAGTCGGGTAGAATTCAATCCTGAGCGTCAACAGTATGAAATTCGCGGCGTGATCGGAGTAGATGAATACCATGAACTCGTTCACAACAACGCCTTTACAAATCGGATGACGCAATGGCATTTAGAGAAAGCGATCGCAGTCTATGATTGGCTGGTTCAAAAATTCCCCGAACGAGCCAGAGAATTAGAAGAAAAACTACAACTCACTGTTCAAGATCGATCGCACTGGCAAGATATTATCAACAAAATATTGTTTCTCTATGACCCATCAACAGAACTCATTGAGCAGTGCGAGGGGTTTTTCCAATTAGAAGATATAAATTTAGCAGACTACGAACCACGCGATCGCTCTATGCAACCGATCTTGGGTGTTGAGAAAATCAACAAATATCAAGTAATCAAACAACCAGATATATTGATGCTTCTTTATTTAATGCGAGAATCAGCAGATTTTCCCTACAGCGCAAAAGCATTGCAGGCAAACTGGGATTACTACGCACCCCGTACCGATATTACTTATGGTTCCTCCCTTGGCCCAGCAGTTCACGCCATCTTAGCTTCCGATTTAGGCAAATCAACCGAAGCTTACGAAGTTTTTCTGCACGCATTAATGGTGGATCTTGAAGATAACCGAGGTAACACCAGCGATGGAATTCATGGTGCTAGTGCTGGTGGCATTTGGCAAGCTGTAATTTTTGGATTCGGTGGCATCCAAATCACTGAAAACGGCCCAGTAGCTAACCCCCATCTGCCTGATGGCTGGACGCGCCTAAAGTTTAAACTGCATTGGGGCAATAAATGGCACGATTTCGATCTCCGCAAAGGACAAATCCCCCAAAATATAACTCGTCAACTAGAATATCTCCAACTTTCTCTGTCCCCAAATCTCCCCTCAAATGAGGTAGGGGGCAGGGGGCAGGG